>NZ_JEYB01000001.1:0-125752 GCF_000582255.1 Acinetobacter sp. 1566109
TTGCGCTCTGCCGCAGGTTCGTATTTAGCTGGTCCGGATGATATTTATGTGAGCCCCTCACAAATCCGACGCTTTAACTTGCGTACAGGTGATACCATCACAGGTACTATTCGCCCTCCGAAAGAAGGTGAGCGTTATTTTGCGTTGCTCAAAGTTAACCAGATTAACTATGACACGCCAGAAAATTCTCGAAATAAAATTTTATTTGAAAACTTAACTCCCCTTTTCCCAACCGAACAATTGGTTATGGAACTTGGTAATGGTACAACAGAAGACTTAACTGCTCGTGTTGTCGACTTAGTTGCGCCAATTGGTAAAGGACAACGTTCTATTATTGTTGCACCGCCAAAAGCGGGTAAAACAATGTTACTTCAAAACATTGCACAATCTATTGTGAGAAACAATCCGGAAGTGTTCCTTATTGTTTTACTTATTGATGAGCGTCCAGAAGAAGTAACTGAAATGGAACGTACCGTACGCGGTGAAGTCGTTGCCTCAACATTTGATGAAGCACCAGCACGTCACGTACAAGTAGCTGAAATGGTCATTGAAAAAGCAAAACGTCTTGTTGAACATAAAAAAGATGTTGTGATTTTACTTGACTCTATCACACGTTTAGCTCGCGCATACAACACTGTAATTCCTTCATCAGGCAAGGTATTGACCGGTGGTGTAGATGCACATGCATTAGAACGCCCAAAACGTTTCTTCGGTGCTGCTCGTAACATCGAAGAAGGCGGTTCTTTAACAATCATCTCTACTGCTCTTATTGAGACTGGCAGTAAAATGGACGATGTAATTTACGAAGAATTCAAAGGTACTGGTAACCAAGAAATTACACTTGATCGCCGTATTGCTGAGAAGCGTGTCTTCCCTGCCATGAATATTAAGAAGTCAGGTACACGTCGTGAAGAACGTTTAATGGATGAAGATAAATTACGTAAAGTCTGGATCCTCCGTAAACTCCTTCATCCTATGGATGAGTTGGCTGCTATGGAATTCTTACTTGACCGTATGAAAGAAACCAAAACAAATGATGATTTCTTTGATCAGATGAAACGTAAAGCTTCAACTTAATCATTATGTTGTTTCCAAAAAGCTACTCTCATGAGTAGCTTTTTTATTTGGTTGACATGCTTTACACAAAAATACATTTTGTTAAACCTTATGTAAGGATATATTTAAGTTTTTGAAAACAAATATTTTTAATATAAAAAAATTATGTTTTTTAGTAGCTTACTTATACCTTTTCCAATATATCTAATCTAATTGATTGTTTTTTTCTGTTAAAAAACAGGCTGTTTTTTCAATTTTTCTGCGCTTTTTTGACAGGTGACAGTAGTATTTCAACATTTGCAGTGATAGCATAGCGGCAGACCAGTTAGACTGCTCCATGCGTTGTTACCTAGCTACGTTTAGGAATAATAAAAGCAAAACAGCCTAACTTAGGTTTTTTTAATCTCAAATTTTTTTTGTGAGAGTGATGCCATGTTATTCAAAAAATTCGCTGTTGCTGCTGCTGTTGCCGCTACTTTAGCTTTCGTTGGTTGTTCTAAGAAAGAAGAAGCTCCTGCTGCTGCTGCTGCTTCTGAAGCTGTAGCTGCTGCTTCTGAAGCTACTGCTGCTGCTTCTGAAGCTGCTGTTGCTGTTGACGCTGCTGCTTCTGAAACTGCTGCTGCTTCTGACGCTGCTGCTTCTGCTTCTGACGCTGCTGCTGCTGCTACTGACGCTGCTGCTTCTGCTGCACACTAATCTAGAATCTAGATTAGATAAAAAGAGGACGTTATGTCCTCTTTTTTTATGCTTAAATTTTATGATTTAAACAAATATATATTCGATATATGATTTAAATGAATTTGATCGCTCCATAAAACATGTTAATTCTAAAGCTATAAAAAAATTATAAATAAAAAAAAGCAGATCAATCGATCTGCTCATTTCCAACGCGTTGTCTAAATTTCTGACCTGCTCTGAAGGTCACTACACGACGGGCAGAAATCGGAATTTCTTCGCCTGTTTTAGGATTACGTCCTGGACGCTCGCGTTTATCTCTAAGCTCGAAATTACCAAAACCAGAAAGCTTAACCTGCTCACCCGCGATAAGCGCTTGGCTAATTTCGTCAAAGAACAACTCGACCATTTGTTTTGCTTCACGGCGATTTAAGCTGGTTAACTCACTTAAATGATCAGCCATGTCTGCTTTAGTTAGTGCTGTCATGAGGCCCTCAATGTCGCTTGATAAGTGTTTTCCAACACTTGGATTATATTGTCCATACCAGATTTAATTTCAGCATCTTCAAGCGTACGTGAAGGATGTTGCCATAATAGTGCAAACGCTAATGAACGTTTACCTTCTTCGACACCCTGCCCCGTATACACATCGAATAACCAAGTAGAGTCTAAAAGCTCTCCACCAGTTTTTTCGATTAACTGCTGAATATCTCTAACATTTATATTATCAGAGATTAAAAGCGCAATATCACGTCTAACCGAAGGAAAACGTGATAATTCTGTAAAATTAGATACATAAGATTGCAAAACTGCTGCCTGATCAAGCTCAGCAACCCAAGTTGTGCTCAAATCGAGCTGATTTTCTAAAGATGGGTGCAAACGACCTAGGTAACCAATTGATTTACCATCAACTAAAATTTCAGCAGACTGTCCTGGATGTAACCATGAACGCTCTGAACGTACATATTCAACTTTGACACGTCCAGCAGCTAAAACTTCCTCTACTTCACCTTTAAAATCGAAGAAGTCCATTGGTTGTGGCTTAGCATGCCATGATTCTGGTTCACGAGAACCTACAGCAATTAAAGCTAATGTCGGGATTTGCTTTAAGTCTTGAATAGAATTGGCATCTTGATAATCAAAACGTAAGCCAAGCTCAAAGAAACGTACACGGCTTTGCTGACGATTTAAATTATATTGCACACAAGGAATTAAACTAGAAAGCAAAGTGCTACGCATTGCTGCCAAATCACTTGAAATTGGATTTGCCAGCATAAGTGGATTGACTTGCGGGTTTAACTGCTTTTCAAGTTTTGCATCAGCAAAGCTAAAGCTGATTGCTTCTTGGTAACCTAAAGTAACTACCGTTTGGCGTAGCTGTGCAATTTCAAAACGATCTTGGTACTTAGCAAGCTGAACATCCATGCTTGGTAAGCTGATCTGAATATTGTCATATCCATCAATACGTGCAACTTCTTCAATCAAATCTTGATAAATTGCCATATCATAACGATGTGATGGTGGAACTACGCTCCATTCGCCATCAGCCTTAACAGTTACTTCACAACCTAGTCGGGTTAAAGCATCTGTAATAAATTCAGCAGCAACTTGATATCCCAATAATTGGTCTACCTGAGCTTGATTAAGTTCGATCGCTTCACGTTTAGGAAGTAAATCAGATTTTTCAGCTATAGTAATTGGACCAAACTCACCTCCTGCCAACTCTTGAATAAGCTGGGAAGCACGGTTCATCGCAATCAAAGGTAATTCGAAATCTACACCGCGTTCATAACGTTGCGAAGAGTCTGTGTGTAAACCAAAACGACGAGCACGCCCGGCAATCGCAAGCGGAGCAAAGAATGCACTTTCTAAGAAAATGTCTGTCGTATCATCAGTTACACTTGACGCTAGACCACCCATAATACCGGCAATTGCTAAAGCTTTCTGGTCATCAGCAATAACCATCACATCTTCTTGCAATTCAACTTCTTGATCATTCAAAAGTTGCAACTTTTCTTGCGGCTTAGCTTGGCGAACTTGTACAGTACCTTCGATTTTAGCTAAATCAAAAGCATGCATTGGCTGGCCTAATTCCATTAGAACGTAGTTCGTTACATCAACTAAAATACTGTGTGTACGAATACCTGAACGTGCTAAAGCTTGTTCCATCCATTCAGGAGTAGCAGCTTTCACATTTACATTTTTAATGACACGTCCTAAATAGCGTGGAGCACCCTCTGTGCTGATAACAACCTTTTTCTCATCAGTGATTGTCGCATCAACCGATTTAATTTCAGGTTCATTCATTTGCAGTTGGTTAATCACTGCAATTTCACGTGCGATACCACGGATACTGAAACAGTCACCACGGTTTGGCGTAATACTAATATCGATGACGTTATCATCAAGTTTTAAGTATTCACGGATGTTTACCCCTACTGGAGCATCATCAGGTAGCTCAAGCAAACCATCGATTTTATCTTCAAGATCAATTTCAGAAGCGCCGCACAGCATACCTTGTGACTCGACACCACGAAGCTTACCTTTTTTGATTTTAAAATCGCCTGGTAATACTGCGCCAATAGTTGCCACAGGTGCTTTCATTCCAGCACGAACGTTAGGAGCACCACATACAATTTGTAGAGGCTCACCTGAACCAATATTCACTGTTGTTACACGCAGACGGTCTGCATCTGGATGCTGTTCAACTGTTAGAACTTCACCAACTACAACTCCGGTAAATGGCTTAGCAACAGGCGCTAGTTCATCTACCTCAAGACCAAGCATAGTCAACTGATCAGATAATGTATCACTATCAATTGCAGGGTTAACCCATGTGCGTAACCAATTTTCGCTAATCTTCATCTTTATAAACCTTATTTAATCCTGAAAAAATGTTAGGCAAATTGGCGCAAGAAACGCACGTCATTTTGATAGAACATACGCAAGTCATTAATGCCATAACGCAACATTGCAAAACGTTCTACCCCTAAACCAAAAGCAAAGCCTTTGTATTTATCAGGATCAATACCCGCAGCACGCAATACATTTGGATGCACCATGCCACAGCCTAATACTTCTAACCAACGTCCACGCTCATCCATGATATCTACTTCTGCACTAGGCTCTGTAAATGGGAAATATGATGGGCGGAAACGTACTTTTAAATCTTTCTCAAAAAACTCATTAAGTAGGTTAATTAATAAACCTTTTAATTCAGCAAAACTGGTGTTCTCAGCAACGTACAAACCTTCGATTTGATGGAACATTGGCGAATGCGTTTGGTCTGAGTCACAGCGGTATACACGGCCCGGACATACAATACGAATTGGCGGCTGACTTGTTTCCATGGTACGAATTTGCACACCAGAGGTATGCGTACGCAACAAATGGTTTGCATCAAAATAGAAAGTATCGTGCATGGCACGTGCAGGGTGATGCCCAGGAATATTTAATGCTTCAAAGTTATGATAGTCATCTTCAACTTCTGGCCCTGTTGCAACCGTAAAACCAGCTTTAGTAAAGAATTGGCAAATACGTTCTTGCACTTGAGTAACAGGATGAACTGTACCAATACGCTGTCCACGACCTGGCAAAGTAATATCAATGGTCTCATTTGCTAGTTTTTGTGCTAGCGCAGCTTGTTGTAATGCCGTTTGACGCTCAGTTAAAGCACTATTAATCGTTTCTCGAACAGCATGAATCGCAGCACCTTGTACTTTACGTTCTTCAGGGCCCATTTTCCCTAATGCTTTCGATTGTTCTGCAAGCTGGCTTTTTTTCCCTGTAAATTGCACACGCACCTGATCAAGTGCAACAAGGTCTTGAGCTGCTGCAATGGCAGCAAGCGCTTCTGTGGTCAGGGCTTCCAGTGACATATTAACTCTCAAAGCAACAAATTTAAAAATATAATAAAACACTGCATTCTAACAGTTTTTCACCGTATTGATGAAGTTTATCCATCATGAAAAATGTATTAGGCAACAAAAAGATAAAACGTATAAAATAATAGCATCGTCAATGAGATCAATTATTATGGCGCTCAATCAGATTTGGAAACAACAACTTACACTTGTGACCTACGGTAATGAATACCTTCGCCAGAATTTAAGCTTCAACCAATGGCGACAACATCATATTTTTGACCAGCATAGTTTTCAATTTCGCGACTTAATTTCACAGCATTTACTTGCTCAACATTTCCAAGTTTGGTTAGAAGCACTCAAAAAACAAGGGACAACTCAAATCTCTCTTCACCTATCTACTATTTTAAATGAAGAGCAAAACCCGAATAGTAATGTCGAGCTTTTACCTTATGCTCATTTTATTGTAAGCCACCAAAACAATAAAAAAATCGCATGGATTTTTGGTCATGAGCTTGCAGAGTGGTACAGTAGCGATAACGAATTTGAACCACCTTTAAATCAGCGTAGCGATTTACGCTTAGAAACTTTCTGGCGTTTTGAATTGAATGAAAAATTATCTAAGAAAGTTGAAGCTGACTTAAAGGCACCTCAATGGGATGAAATTGCTGACTTTATGGAAACCGAGTTATTTCGGAGTAAGTATACAGCAGGTTTTGAAGAACCCGAATTTCAGAAAAAATATTTTGATGGATCAACTCATCAAATTTCGGTAGATCATCAACCAACACTTTCACTTATACCTGAAAACTACCCAGCAGATTGCGCGCATCAACTCCTCTATCGCACCCAAGCTCTATCTGACTATTTAGAGCAGAAAAAACGCAGCGCAAATGATCCTTTAGGGGAAGACCTAGACCAAGAACAAATTATTAACTTAAGAAACTTTACCCACAAAACTGATGATCTATTTGCAAAGCTCATTGTGAAAGCAGCCAATCATTATCAAACTGCACAATTAAAACCAGTTGAAAAACCTTCTCCTTTTGATGCAACGAATGAATCCGCAACTCATTTAAAAACACCTCATCATAAGGCTGGAGGAACAGGTGTAATTAAGCTTATTGTACTAACGGTAATTATTTGTGCCTTAGCTTATTATTTTGGTCTTTAATCAAGATTAAACTTTCCATTGATAAAGTAATTCTGTTATTCCGAAGCCGAACTCTGGTAGTTCGGCTTCATTAATTAACTGTGCTCCCATTTTTTCATAGAAGAAACGGCTCGGATTTTTATTAAAGACCTCTAAACGAATAAAAGCATAACCTTGATTTAAAGCGCATTGATAGAACTTTTGGAATAATTCACGGCCTATGCCTTGCTTTTGAACTTCTTTTAAAAGATAAAAAGCTAGAATTTCAGCAATATTATTTTCTGGGTTTAAATAACCATCAAGAAAGCCTTTCACTACCCCATTTTCAGTATAGATAAATAACTTATGATCAGGACTTCTGCTTATCTCTTTCCATAACTGTTCTTTATCTAGTACGTTAAGCTCATCTAATATTTCTTGCTTAACCATACTGGCATAGGTTTCTTTCCAACCTTGCACATGTACTTCTGCAATAGATAATGCATCGTTAAATGATGCTATACGAATATCTGAATTATTTAATGACTTCAATTTGCTCCCCTCACCTTACTACTTTTTTAAAGTGAAGCATTGGTTGATCTCACACCAACCTATTCAGTTAAAAGCCGCTCTCGAACATGCATTAAAGCAAACCCCAACAAATTTAGACCTTGCCATAGAGATGGATCTTGGACATGTGGATGGTCTTGCGCCATACCAATACCCCAAATTTTATCGACAGGAGATGCTTCAACCAAAATACGGTCTTTCGTTGCTAATAAGAATTTTTTCAATTCAGAATGCTGTGAGAATTTCGCAAAATTCGCCTGCACCACTATGTCAAAACGATTTTCTTGCCATATCTGTTCATCATAGTTACGCACTTTACGACCGAGTTGCTTTGCTTCATTCGGATGTTTAACCTGCAAAATCTGTGCAAAAATTTCTTCATCATTAAATAATTTTGCTTTTTGCGCCATCATATAGTGTTCAGCAGTAAAATACTCGACACCTTCTACTTTGAATTGCGCTGGGAACCACTGGCTAAAACAGCTTTTATCAACAAGATCAGCTTGTTTAGGAGTATGTCCCCAAAAATATAAGTATTTATACTGGTGACCTTGCTGTACTTTTTGAATTAAGTCATTTAGAAATTTTTCATCTTTCATCATTTATCTCTGATTATTTTCTCTTTTTAAAATAGAACCATTAAAAATAAAAAAGACCGCTAAAAAGCGGCCTCTTTTTGAATCTCTAAGCTTATGCAGCTAATGCACCTTTAGCTTTTTCAGCTAAAGCAGCAAATGCTACTGCATCATGCATAGCGATGTCAGCTAATACGCGACGGTCGATGATCACTTGAGCTTTTTTCAAGCCATCGATCATACGGCTGTAAGACAAACCGTTTTGACGAGCACCAGCATTGATACGCGCAATCCATAGAGCACGGAATTGACGTTTCTTTTGACGGCGGTCACGGTAAGCGTATTGACCAGCTTTGATTACCGCTTGGAACGCTACGCGGTAAACGCGTGAACGAGCACCATAGTAACCTTTAGCGCGAGCAAGAATTTTTTTGTGACGACGATGAGCCACTACACCACGTTTTACACGAGCCATTTATAATCTCCTTAGATGTATGGGCACATACGACGAACTGAATTCATGTCAGAAACATGAACCATTACACAGCCTCGTAATTGACGGATACGTTTAGCAGATTTTTTGGTCAAGATGTGGCGCTTGAACGCTTGTTTACGCTTAAAACCGTTTGCAGTCGCTTTGAAGCGTTTAGCTGCACCACGGCGAGTTTTTAACTTAGCCATAGTAACCTCTTTTAGGCACCTGTTCGGCGCGATTGCACCATTGCAAAATCGACCTGCAGGTAAGGAAGCGCGTATTTTATAGTATGCTGACTAAAATTAAAACTACTCGTAGTGCTTTTTTAGATGAATGTCTTAACAAATTAAAAATTCATATCGTTTTTTTAGAGATTGGTCACTGCTAATAAATTCAACATTATGGCTTGTTTAGCTCTATAATATGTTCAAATTATCAACATACGATATTTCAAATGCAGAAACATGATGCATTAGCTGCACTGCGCTATAGAGATTTCTCTATTGTTACCATTAATCAATTTTGCTTAACGTTAGCAATTTTGATTCAAGAAATTATTGTTGCTTATTCACTTTATCAAATTACCAAAGATCCTCTAACTTTAGGTTTAATTGGACTAGCAGAAGCCATTCCATTTATTGCCCTATCCCTTTGGGGTGGCTATTTTGCTGATAAATTTAATAAACAGGTCATAATGAAAATCTGTTTATTTTTCTCGGTACCTCTACCTTTAGTTTTGTGGTTGCTGTTTCATTTGCATGGTTTAGGTCATATCAGTGTAAATTTCCTTTCGTGGGGTATTTACGCAGTCATCTTTGGCTTAGGTACGATACGTGGGTTTTATAATCCCTCTGCCACCTCGTTGAAACCATTCTTAATTCCACGCGAACTTTATGCCAATGGTGCAACATGGACAACAATTGGTTGGCAAAGTGGCGTGATTATTGGGCCTATGCTAGGCGGTTTTATGCTTGCTTACTTAGGCAGAGAAACCAGTCTTTTTAGTGTTGCTGCCCTACTCAGCATCTGTTTTATTCTTATTAATTTATTACAAAAACGAAGCTTTCCTAAAATTGAAACTGCGAATGTATTAGAAAGCTTAGGTGATGGTTTCCGCTTTATTTGGAAAACAAAAATCGTTCTCTGGACTATTTCTTTAGACTTAGCCTCCGTTTTATTTGGAGGTGTGATTGCCTTACTGCCGATCTTTGCTGAAGATATTTTAAAAGTAGGGCCAGAAGGCTTAGGTTATTTGCGTGCAGCGCCTTCTATTGGTGCACTTATTACCATGATTGCTTTGACCCGTTTTCCGCCAACTCAGCACGCATGGCGTAACATGCTACTTGCAGTTGCCGGATTTGGTGTATTTACGATCCTTTTCGCTTTCTCAAACAATATGTGGTTATCCCTATTTGCACTGGCCATGACAGGTGCTTGTGACAGTATTTCAGTTGTGGTTCGACAAACCATTTTGCAAATATTCCCACCAGAAAATATGCGTGGTCGGGTAGCGGCTGTAAATGGCATGTTTGTGTCATCCAGTAATGAGCTGGGTGCATTTGAATCAGGGTTGGCTGCTAAATATTTGGGGACTATTGCAGCGACTATTTTTGGTGGTTGTATGACGCTTGCAGTGGTCACGTTCTGTTGGTTAAAAACCAATGACCTATTTAAAGTCGACATTACCAAAAGCTCGGAAGACTAAATAAATAGTTTTAATATAAGCATCTTCGGATGCTTGTATTTTAAATAAAGTCTGTAATTACCCAATAAATGAAAATATAACGCCCAGCCTTAGCAATAAGAACCATAAATAAGAAGCGCCAAAAATTTTCTTTGAGTAAGCCAGCAACCAAAGTAATAGGGTCACCAATCACAGGTGTCCAACTTAAAAGTAGCGAATAAAAGCCATATTTATGATAAAAACGTTGAGCTTGTTCTAGACGTTTTTCAGAAACTGGAAACCATTTTTTATGTTTAAATTGTTCTATTTTTAAACCTAACCACCAGTTCACACATGAACCGAGTACATTTCCAAAAGTAGCAATCGAAATAAGAAGGAAAGCGGACTGTTGATTTTTTAATAATAAAGCAGCGAGTACAGCTTCTGATTGTAGTGGTAATAATGTAGCAGCCCCCAAAGCACTCAAAAAAAGTAAAAAGTAACTTAGCATTCTAATTAAACCAAACTACCTTTCACTTTATTCATTGTGCTACCAAGCAAAATTAGATAACTTTAATTGATAAAGCTTTTTGTACCGCAGGACGTGCTGTTAGGCGGACAATGTATTCTTGTACATAAGGATAATCCTCTAATTGAATCCCCTGCCATTCATAGCGCAGAATCCAAGGTAAAATTGCCATATCAGCAATTGAGTATTCCCCCGCAACAAACTTCTGACCAATAAGCTGTTTGTTTAATACGCCATATAAACGCTTAGTTTCATTCACATAACGTTCAATTGCATAAGGAATTTTCTCTGGCGCAAAGCGGTTAAAATGATGATTCTGCCCAAGCATAGGCCCTAGCCCACCCATTTGCCACATGAGCCATTGTTCAACTTCAACTCGCTCTTGTTCATCTGTTGGATAAAACAATCCGGTTTTTCGACCTAAATATTGTAAGATCGCGCCTGATTCAAATACTGAAATTGGCTCACCACGTGGACCGTCCTGATCAACAATTGCGGGGATTTTATTATTCGGGGAAATTTTCAGGAAATCTGGTTGAAATTGATCATTTTCTAAAATATTAATTGGATAAAGGGTGTAATCCAGTCCCATTTCTTCTAAGGCAATTGTGATTTTATGTCCATTGGGTGTTCCCCAATAATATAGATCAATCATTCTATTTTCCTATTCATCGTTATCATGACTGCGTCTTGCGTTATATCATGTTTTGACTAATACAATGATATGTCCAACACCAAAAAACACATAAAATTTGAGAATAACTTTGGTTTAAAAAGTTATTAAATCGCACTTTACTTTAAAGGAATTAAATCAAGAAATGACGGGCATAAAAAAGCACTGCGTTTGCAGTGCTTTTTTTGAGTATTACTTTTTCTTTTTCGGTCCAAGTAACATACCCATTTGTCGACCTTCCATTTTCGGAGCTTGCTCTACAATACCAAACTCAGCTACGTCTGCTTCAATCTTTTGCAATTGAGCTAAACCAAGTTGTTGGTGAGCCATTTCACGACCACGGAAACGTAAAGTGATTTTGACTTTGTTACCTTCTTCAAGGAACTTCAAAATAGCACGAAGCTTAACTTGATAATCACCTACATCAGTTGCTGGGCGTAGTTTGATTTCCTTCACTTGCACTTGATGCTGTTTTTTCTTGGCATCTTTTTGCTTCTGTTTCAGGTCAAACAAGTGCTTGTTGTAATCCATGATTTTACAAACAGGCGGCTCAGCGTTTGCGACAATCTCAACAAGGTCAAGATCTGCATCCTCAGCAGCACGCAGTGCTTCATTTAATGAAACAATTCCTTTTTGCTCACCATCAGCAGCGACGAGGCGTACTTCTTTTGCACGGATCTCATCGTTAATTGCTGGACGGTTACTCTTTGCACCTTGTTGTTGGTTACGGTCAGGCTGTTTAATCTTTCTTACTCCACAATATACCGGCCACGTTCGGCGACGGCAGATTTCACTAAGTCAATGAAAGCATCCACTGACATAGTACCTAAATTTTTTCCTGAGCGAGTACGTACATTCACTGTACCTTCTTCAACTTCTCGATCACCAAGAACTAACAGGTAAGGAATGCGCTCTAGAGTACGCTCACGAATCTTAAATCCGATTTTTTCATTTCTCAAGTCAGAAATAGCGCGAAGGCCATTTTCCTTGAGTTTTGCCACAACTTTCTCACTTGCTTCAGCTTGAGCATCGGTAATGTTCATGACACATGCTTGTACAGGTGACAACCAAGGTGGCATGAAACCAGCGTAGTGTTCAATTAGTATACCAATAAAACGCTCAAAACTACCAAGAATTGCACGATGCAACATTACAGGCTGATCACGTTCGTTTTCTTCAGTTACATAAGAAGCGTCTAAACGAACTGGCAAGTTGAAGTCACATTGAATGGTACCACATTGCCATACACGACCAAGACAGTCTTTTAAAGAGAACTCAATCTTTGGACCATAGAATGCACCTTCACCCGGCTGCAATTCCCATTTAAGACCAGCTGCATCTAAAGCATCTGCTAAAGATTTTTCAGCTAAATCCCAAAGAGCGTCATCACCTACACGTTTTTCTGGGCGAGTAGACAACTTCATTTGAACTTCTTCAAAGCCAAAGTCTTTATAAACGTCTAAAGTAAGTTGAATAAAATCTGCAACTTCTTTACCAATCTGTTCTTTAGTACAGAAGATATGTGCATCATCTTGTGTAAAGCCACGAACACGCATAATACCGTGTAAAGAACCAGATGGTTCATTACGGTGACAAGAACCAAACTCAGCTAGACGAATCGGTAAATCACGGTAAGATTTTAATCCTTGGTTGAACACTTGAACATGACAAGGACAGTTCATTGGTTTTACAGCATAGTTACGACTTTCTGAATGAGTCGTAAACATGTTTTCTGCATAGTTTGCTGCGTGACCAGATTTCTCCCAAAGCGTAAAGTCTACGATTTGCGGAGTTTTAATTTCTTGGTAACCATTGTCTTGCTGAACTTTACGCATGTACTGCTCTAGTACTTGATAAATAGTCCAACCGTTTGCATGCCAGAACACCATACCCGGTGCTTCTTCTTGCATATGGAACAAGTCTAACGCTTTACCAATTTTACGATGGTCACGCTTTTCAGCTTCTTCAATACGCTTGATATAAGCTGCTAACTGTTTTTTATCAGCCCAAGCAGTACCATAAATACGTTGAAGCTGTTCATTCTTCGCATCACCGCGCCAGTAAGCGCCAGAGATTTTGGTAAGTTTGAATGATTTTAAAAATTTAGTATTTGGTACGTGCGGACCACGACACATATCTAAATAATCTTGATGGTAGTACAAGCCCATTTGTGTTTCTTCAGGCATGTCTGCAATCAAGCGTAATTTGTATTCTTCACCACGAGCAGTAAATTCAGCAATAACTTCATCACGTGGAGTCATTTTTTTAACAACGTCGTAATCTTGATCGATGAGCTTTTTCATACGCTCTTCGATTGCTGCCATATCATCTAATGTAAAAGGACGTGGCATCCAGATGTCGTAATAGAAACCTTCTTCGATGACCGGACCAATCACCATCTTTGCTTCAGGGAAAAGTTGCTTTACTGCATGCCCTACAAGGTGTGCACAAGAGTGGCGAATGATCTCAAGACCTTCTTCATCTTTTGGAGTGATAATTTGTAAGGTCGAGTCTTCGGTAATTAAGTCACATGCATCAACTAAGCGATCATTTACTCGTCCAGCAACGGTATTTTTTGCTAAACCAGGCCCAATACTTTGAGCGACTTCCATAACAGATACAGGGTGATCAAAATTCTTTTGATCGCCATTTGGCAATGTGATAATTGGCATAGAAAAATCCTTAAGGAGTGATGCCCTATACGAAGGAGCATTTCACCGCGAGATTATGATCGAGGCAAGCCTCAAAATATAAAAACGGTGTAAATCAAAATTAAAAAACCTGAAAGATTTTACACTTGTTCAAGCCAAGTGAAAACCTTTGTACTCATAAAATCATAAATACATTTTGCTTATACGGTAAACAGCAATAAGTGACTTTAATAAGTGCTCTACCTAAATTTTAAGAAATACATAAATAGGATAATTATTCATCAGAACTGTTTTAAGATGTTGAAAATAGCATTTGTGCTCATTTCCTGACTGAGGGGTATTTCTGTTTAAGACTAAAGCATTAATGCTTTGATTAATATTAAGTCATATTTTCAAAGAATGAATTAAAAAATAGAACATGGAGTTATTTCACATGGTTAGTGCATACGATGAATTACCACGCACACCCGCAAACTTTGTTGCGTTATCCCCTCTGCGCTATTTAGAACGTGCAGCTTATATCTATCCAGACCAAGCGTCTATCATTCATGGTAATCGTCAGATTTCATGGAAAGAAACTTATCAGCGCTGCCGTCAATTTGCATCTCAGCTTCAACAATTAGGCATAACTAAAAACGATACCGTTTCAGTTTTATTGCCAAATGTACCAGCAATGATTGAAGCCCATTTTGCTGTCCCTATGGCAGGGGCCGTTCTTAATACACTAAACACCCGTTTAGATGCTAAAACCATCGCTTTTATGCTAGAGCATGCTGAGACGAAAGTGCTTTTGGTTGACCCCGAGTTTGTTAATTTAGCCCGAGAAGCCCTATCACTCATTCCAAACCAACATATCATTGTGATTGATGTAGCTGATGAAGAATATGAAGGTGAAAATCAATTTCTTGGTTCGTTTGAATATGAAGAATGGATAGCTCAAGGCGATGCTAATTTCGAATGGCTTTTACCGCAAGATGAGTGGGATGCAATTAGTTTAAATTACACATCAGGAACAACGGGTAATCCTAAGGGAGTGGTTTATCACCACCGAGGTGCTTATTTAAATGCAGCTAGTAATATTTTAGCTTGCGGTATGAAACCTCGAGCTGTTTATTTATGGACACTTCCTCTTTTTCACTGCAATGGTTGGTGCTTTGCGTGGAGTATTGCAGCAAGTGGCGGAACCAATATTTGTTTACGCAAAGTTGACCCCGAACTGGTGATGCAGCTTATTGCTAAACATAAAGTTGATTACTTCTGTGGCGCTCCAATCGTCTTATCCATGATTATTAATCTACCGAAAGAAAAGCAGCCAATCATAGAACATCATGTTGAAGTTATGGTGGCAGGTGCTGCTCCACCTGTCGCTGTAATTGAAGGTATGCGAAATATTGGGATTAATGTCAACCATGTGTATGGTTTAACCGAAACCTATGGACCATCTGCCCTTTGTGCCTCTCAAGCAGGATGGAGCGACCTGTCAATTACTGAACAAGCGCAACTGCATTCTCGTCAGGGTGTGCCTTATCCACTTCAAGATAGTATGCGAGTACTAGACCCTAAAACGATGCAACCAGTTCCAAATGACGGTGAAACCATGGGAGAAATTATGTTCCGTGGCAATATTGTTATGAAAGGATATTTAAAAAATCCAAAGGCAACCGAAGAAGCTTTCGCTGGTGGCTGGTTTCATACTGGAGATTTAGCTGTTTGCCATCCAGATGGTTACGCAAAAATTACTGACCGCTCTAAAGATATTATTATCTCGGGCGGAGAGAATATTTCATCTTTAGAAGTTGAAGATGTTTTATATAAACACCCTGCGGTTTTAACAGCGGCTGTTGTGGCAAAACCTGATGAACGTTGGCAAGAAGTACCATGTGCATTTATTGAATTAAAAACGGGTGCTACAGTGACTCCTGAAGAAATTATTGCACATTGTCAAAAAGAACTGGCGCGTTTTAAAGTCCCCAAAGATGTAGTGATTACAGAAATTCCAAAAACCTCAACAGGCAAATTGCAAAAATTCATTTTGCGTGAATGGGCAAAAGAACGCGTTTAAACAATATAAGAAATAAAAAAAGCGACGTATTAAACGTCGCTTTTTTTAGTTAAAACGAAATTAACCTTGATCTGACAATAAAGCGACTTGTTGCACGTAGTTAATAAACTTACCTTTAGATGCTTCAAGATCTGCTTCTGGAACTTGCTGAGTCTTATCACGGTTAATCCTTAACACATGCTGACGCAAAGTATGACGTTCTGATGCATTATAGATTTTACTAAACTCGTTAATTGCAGGATCACCTTGCTCGATCATACGATCTACCCAACGCATAAGTTGAGCTTGCTTTTTCGCACCTTGTTGAGGAGTCAAATAAGATAAAATGACTGTCTCATCTTCATTACGCAAGAGTTTACCAACACGTTGAAATTGGCGACGGCGTGCTTCAAACGAACTAATATTCTGGACTTCTAAAAGAGCATCAATTAAACGCTCATCAACCGGAAGTTTTTGAATCTGTTTGATAGAAAGTTGTGCTAACTGCTCACCTAAAGCAGCCATACGTTGAACTGCTTTTTTCTGTTCGGTTTTACTTGCACGTCCTTCTAAAGAATCAAAATCTTCTTCAGTATAACGCTGGGGACGACGTGCCACGATTAATCTGCCTCATAAAATTTTGCGGCGAATAACGCCTGTACTTCATTTAATGCCTGTTCTTCGTCAGTGCCCTCAATGACCAAACGTAAAGTGGTCCCTTTTCCTGCACCTAACATCAGTAACGACATAATATTCTTAGCATCTACTAAATGATCGCCCTTACCAATCTGAATTGACGAACGAAACTTTGTAGTGACCTCTATCAGTTTTCCTGATGCACGTGCATGTAAACCGAGTTTATTAATTACATCAACAGTTGTGTCTATCATGACCAGTGCTTCATTTCTCTGTGTAAGACCTGAACAGACCATTCTGCCTCAAGTGCTTGTTTTAGTCTATCTACCATATAAACTGAACGATGCTGGCCGCCAGTGCAACCTATTGAAACCGTCATATAATGACGATGCCCTTCAGCAAATGCCGGCAGCCATTTTCTTAAGAAGTGGTGTATATCCTCAAACATTTCATTTGCTTGCGGACTTGCTTCTAAAAACTGCTTAACTGGCTCGTCTAAACCAGAAAAGCGGCGTAATTCTAAATCCCAATGCGGATTTGGTAAATGCCGTACGTCAAAAACATAGTCAGCATCTAAAGGAATGCCATGTTTATAGCCAAATGACTGCAATATAACAATCAGATTATCTGACTGCCCTAATTTTGACAGCAAGATATGTTTTAAATCATGAACACTTTTATCAGTGGTATCAATATGAACCGTTGCTCGGAACTGAATTGGAATCAGTAACTGCTTTTCTTCATGAATACATTGCAAAAGGCTTTTGAAGCGATTCGCCAACGGATGTGGACGACGCGACGCACTAAATCGTGCAATCAAATCCTGATCTTGTGTCGTCAGATAAATCACATCAACCGTACCATGTTTTTGTAATTGCTCAAAAACATGGTCGAACTCTTGCATATCAGCCCGAGTACTTCGGACATCTACACCTAAAGCCAGCTGTTCAAGATTATTTTCATGATCTAGCTTTGCCACAATTTCAGGCAGCAATGCCAAAGGTAAATTATCAATACAGTAATAGCCCAAATCTTCTAATACTTGAAGAGCTGAAGATTTTCCTGAACCAGACTGTCCTGTCACGATAAGTATACGCTTCATGGCATGGCTGTCCTTTTATGTATTATTGAGGTGTAAAGGCAACTTGTAAATTATCAATTAAACGTGTTCCGCCCAACTTAGCCGCGACAAACAACACAATATCACGATCAAATTGAGACACAGCCAACAAGTTTGGCTGACGAGCTTCCACATAATCCACAACAAAACCATTGTCTGTCAACAACGTTTTTAAATCTGCCAAGACTTGTTGTAAATCTTTACCTTGGTGTAATTGCTCTTCAGCTTGCTTTAGACCTTGATAGATGACTGGTGCAGTTTGACGTTGTTCAGGAGTCAAATAACCATTTCTTGAACTCAGTGCTAAACCATCTGCTGCACGAACAATGGGTACGCCAATCACTTCTAATGGAATATTTAAGTCTTGTACAAATTGGCGAATCACCGCCAACTGTTGATAATCTTTTTGACCAAAAAAAGCATAATTCGGTTGCACAATATTAAAGAGTTTTGTGACAACCAGCGCTACACCGTCAAAGTGCCCAGGACGTGAACTACCGCATAAGTCATCTGTAATCTGGCTGACACTAATATTAGTTAAACGAGGTTGTGTACCGTACATTTGCTCAACTGAAGGCGCAAAAATAATATCACAACCAACATCAGCAAGTAGACGACTGTCCTGCTCTAAAGTACGTGGATAGTTATCAAAATCTTCACCTGGACCAAATTGGGTCGGGTTCACAAAGATACTCACAACTACTACATCACATAACTTTTTCGCTTCACGAACAAGTGTGAGATGTCCTTCATGTAGATTTCCCATAGTTGGGACAAAACCAATGATTTTACGTGCAGCTCTAGCAGGATTTAAAGAAGCAGCTAAGCCTTGTATAGTGGTTTCTGTTTTCATGAATTACAGCTCAACTTGGAAAGTATGTTCTTTGGCTGGGAACGACTGGTCCTGTACAGCAGCATGAAAAGCCTTAAACGCATCTAAAATTGCTGTTTCACCAGATTGTTCTTTCATAAAGTTACGCACAAAACGTGCAACCTTGCCAAATGTCAAACCTAACATGTCTTGTACTACAAGTACCTGACCATCAGTCGCATTACCCGCCCCAATACCAATTACAGGAGTATTCGGGAATAACTCAGCAATTTCTTGGCCCAATTGTGCAGGAACGCATTCAAGTAATAATACTGCCGCGCCCGCTTCAACTACAGCCGTACAGTCAGCAATAAGTTGATCAGCAGCTTCACGGGTTCTAGCTTGTAGTTTATAACCACCAAATACATGTACAGACTGAGGGGTTAAACCTAAATGTACGCATACAGGTACACCATTACGTGTTAACACTTGTACGGTTTCACTTAGCCATGCACCGCCTTCGATTTTGATCATCTGGGCACCAGCTTGCATAACTGTTTTCGCATTCTGCAAAGCATCGTTTAAAGTGGCATAACTCATAAATGGTAGATCAGTCATAATCAATGCATGCTGATTACCACGGCGCACCGCCGCTGTATGATAAGCCATGTCTTCAACAGTTACAGGTAAAGTTGAATCACGACCTTGAATTGCCATTCCAAGAGAATCACCAATTAAGATAGTATCAATTTCAGCAAGTTCCATTGCTTTTGCCATACTTGCATCGTAACAAGTTAGACAAGAGAACTTACGTCCTTCGGCTTTAAATTTTCTTAAGTCACTTAGACTAATCATGATGGTATCCTCTACAGGAGTTTGCAGAACGTATAAGTCAGGCTTAAGCCCAAGACTCATCAGCAAGTACAGTCAGCGTTGGCTGCTGTAAGAGTTCTAAATTCTTAAGTGGCTGATCATTGATATGTAAATCAGCGTCTAAATCTAATAAAGGAATCACAACAAAATCTCGTTGCATTATTCCTACATGCGGCACCGTTAAGCGCTCATTTTGTATTTTTTCATCACCATAAATCAGCAGGTCTAGGTCCAAAGTTCGCTCCCCCCAATGACGGAGTCTTACTCGCCCAGCTTCTTGCTCAAAACGCTGTAAATGATCGAGCAAGTCAAGCGGAAGTAACTCAGTTTTTAGCTGAGCTACTGCATTTAGATAATTGGGTTGATCTTGGGGACCCATTGGTGGGCTTTGGTACAGTTTGGATACCTTCACTTCACCAATAGTTTTAAGCTTGGCTATCGCTTCAGACAAAATCTGGCGTGAGTCACCTAGGTTACTTCCTAAGCCAATATATGTGGTTACTGTCATTGTGTCGGCCCAAAAATAACTTGGCTCAAATCACGTTGTACCCGCTTGCGCTTTAAAATTGGGTGATCGCTCGTCATATTGGTTTGTGATGTGGAAGATTTTTCCATAAAACGATCAACAGACTGCTCTTGTCGTGCACGTTCTTTCTTACCACGACGGCTTCGAGGCTCTGGAACATCCACCAAAGGCTCAATTTCTGCATCAGCTCTATTGTTTTCAATAGGTTCAACAGCAACCTTACGACGACTTTTAGCTTTTTGACGATTATATTGGCTAATCGCAGCTTCTTTTTCATCGTTTGACATTTCTTGGTAAGCATCCCACCAGCTTCCCATTCCTTGTGTTGTGTCATCTCCTGACTTTTCACGAAGTAATAAGAAGTCAAAGCCTGCACGGAAACGCGCATGGCTTGCCAATGCTTCAATTTGCTGTGGCTTTGGATTAAGCAATCGGGTTTGCATTTCCCAAACTTCACGAATAAAAGTTTCGGCAAAACGAGGAATGACTGTACGTGTCGCTTGACGTTTTAAAACATCTAAACCTGCTTGAGCACGTGCTTCGGCTGGAACAACGCCTTTTGATAAATAAAAGTCACAACGCTCTAAAAATGGTTGCCACAATAAAACTGCATAGAAAAATGCAGGGTTAATGGTTTTGCCAATTTGAATGCGTTGATCTGTATTTTTTGCAGCGCGTTGAATAAATGGGGTGAGATCTGGACGAATATCAGCAAAAAGCTGCTTCCACACGCCAAATTCAATTAGCATTGGTAATACACGTGCCAAATGACCCATTGTGAAAAGCTTCTGAGACTCATCGTATAAACGGTGCGGAGAAACATCACGAAGCAATTGTGTCATCTCAACATCAAAAATATCGAGAATTGCTGGATCAATTTTAAAATTTAGCTTAGCTGCAAAACGTAACGTCCGTAGCATACGCACCGGATCTTCTTCAAAACGTTGCACAGGATCGCCCAATAAACGCAAAGTCTTATTCTTGACATCATCAATTGCTTTACAAAAATCGAGCACAATACCCTTACGTGGTTGGTAATAAAGCGTATTGATAGAAAAATCGCGTCGAGCAAAGTCCTGTTCGATGGTTCCCCAGTTATTGTCACGCAAAATCATGCCAGAAGCATTGGTAACTGCTTTTTTAGGAGGAGCACGGAAAGTCGCAACTTCGATCAGCTCACGTCCTGAATAGACATGTGCCAATTCAAATCGACGACCAATAATTCGGCATCGACGACCAAAAACTTCTTTAATTTGAGAAGGTGTTGCATTGGTGACTGCATCGAAATCTTTAGGATTGAGTCCTAGCATTAAATCACGGACACCACCCCCAACAATATAAGCTTCATAGCCTGCTTTGGTCAGACTATCGATCACATCTAAAATCGAAGAAGGAAGTTGGGCTGTGGACAAACCACATTTTGACGCTCGCAAGGTTTGCAAAAGACGCTGTCTCCTACGTCAGGACGTAAATAACAAGTTGTCGCTAATCATAGCTCTAACACACACAAAGGGCAATTTGATTCTCTTTAGATTGCGCAGGAAATGATAATTGACGAACAGAACTTTTATAAGGCTAAACGTGATTTATTTTTTTCAAAAATAGCGGGGCCGATTCCTTTGACGTTTTTAATTTCATCAATATTTTTAAAACCCCCATTCTTTTGTCTGTATTCCACAATTGCTTGAGCCTTTTTCTCACCTATACCTTTTAGCTGCCGAAACTCATTTACAGTGGCCTGATTTAAATGAATCTGCCCAGTAGAATCATTTAAACTGTTCGTTTGAGAAATTTTAGAACCATAAGAATGAGAAGACTTAGAGACGTTTAACTTTTGGTCGTACATCTGCTGCTTAGCCTTCCATTCCTGAAAATTCTGATCAAACGATTGAGCAAAAACCGAAGGTGAAATCACACCTAAGCACAACATCATTAAAATAAAACAATTATTTTTCCAAAGTCTCATGCTGTATCGCATGTCGTTTTTCCCCTGAATGTAATTGTCGTTTTGCTTGGTTCCACAATTCATCCATCTCGGACAAGGTCATGTCTTCTAATGTTCTTTGCTGTTTTATAGCTTGCTCTTCAATAAAAGCAAAACGACTTCTAAATTTATGTATGGTTGATAAAAGTGAAGTTTCACTTGAAATGTTAAGTTTACGTCCTACATTGACTAATGAAAACAGACAATCCCCAAATTCGTCTTGAATTTCATCAATATTTTGATTTTTAAGCGCCTCTTTGAACTCACCTAATTCTTCTTCTAATTTTACATAAGCATCTTCTACTGTTTCAAAATCAAATCCGACTTTTGCAACATTCTTTTGAATTTCGTGTGCTTGAGTCAGTGCAGGACCATGTTTAATTTCATCTAATCTTGATTTCGGCTTGCCTTGCTTCTCTTGTTGTTTAATTTGTTTCCATAACTCGCTTACTTGTTCTGGTGTTAAGTTATTAAATTGATCAGCCTGGAAAACATGTGGATGACGTCTTATCAATTTTTCACTAATTGCCTCAACTACATCATGAAAATTGAACGCCCCTTGTTCGCTAAACATTTGCGATTGAAATACAACTTGTAATAACAAATCACCCAACTCATTTCGAATTTCATCAATATCGCCCTGACGGATAGCAGCTTCGACTTCATATGCTTCTTCAATTGCATATTTAGTCAGTGACATTGGGGTTTGCTCTTGATCCCACGGACATTTTTCACGTAGCTCTTGCATAATTTTAAGCAATTTATCCATGTAACCCTCAAGTTTAAAAAGTTGGTCAGTAAATTTAAAATCTTAATTTGCTATGATCAAAATTAAAGCGGCAAATCATTCGTCATATTGTAACGATAAAGAGAAAAAAAGATGAAACATAGCATTCTGATTAGTGGCGCAGCTCAAGGTATTGGAGCAGAAATTGCACGAGTATTTTACAACCAAGGATATAAAGTAGGCATTTATGATATTAACGAATCACTTGCTCAAAGCTTAGCAACAGAGTTAGGACCTAATGCATGCGCTGGCTATTTAGATGTTAGTGATTACAGCCAGTGGCAACTTATATTAAAAGAATTTACCGACTGGGCTGGCGAGCTTAATATTTTAGTGAATAACGCAGGGATTTTATATTCCGGAGCCTTTGAAAATATCGATATTCAATCACATCAAAGAACAATCAATATTAATGTAAACGGCGTCATCAATGGCTGCCATGCTGCTCTTCCTTATTTAAAGCAAGCTTCTTTTGCACGCGTCATTAATCTCTCTTCAGCTTCTGCAATTTATGGGCAAGCTGATCTCATTTCATATTCAGCCAGTAAGTTTGCAGTTCGCGGAATTACCGAAGGTTTAGATGTGGAATGGAAAAAATATGGTATTCGTGTTTTAGATGTGATGCCTTTATTTGTACAAACCGCAATGGTCAATAATATGGATGCAGGTAGTATTCAAAATATGGGCGTTGACTTAACTCCAAATGATATTGCTCAGCAGGTCCTTTCACTTGTCGAGAAAAAAGCTCATTTCTGGACTCCTACTCATACTCCTGTTGGCATAAAAACTAAATTGCTTTATCAACTCTCAACAATAAGCCCACAGTTTCTAAATCGTTTAACTAATATTTATTTATCGAGAAAATAGCTTATAAAAAAGGCCGTCAAATGACGGCCTTTTTTAATTTAATTAAACACCTTGAATCATACGTCGTGCGCTAATAATTCCAGGTTGTTGCTCTAAACGAGCTAACAAACGTGAAAGTTGAGCCAAACCTTTCACCTCAATAAGCAACTTCATATTGGCAATACCATCTGCCTCAGAAATTGTATTCACCTGACGGATATTAATTTGGTCAGAGAAAATCACTTGAGTTAAGTCTTTGAGCAAACCACGACGATCGTAAGCTTCAACCACAATTTGAACACTTTGACCACGAGTTGGCTGCATTTCCCAATCGGCTTCAACAGCACGTTCTGGTTCTTGCTTGATCATGCGTTGATAATCAGAGCACAAGACTTTGTGAATACTTACACCACGATTCAATGTGATATAGCCAGCAATTGACTCCCCGTGAACCGGTTGGCAACACTGCGCAATATGTAACTCAACATTGTCTAAACCATCAATTAGGATGCCATGCGCAGACAAAGTATGACTGGCGCGCGGATTTAATGTTGGTTTAAGTACCAGCTCAGGCTCATCCTGATCTAGATGCATTTGACGATTAATCTGATTAATCAAGGCATGCAAGCTGATATCACCGCTGACCAGACTAACTAAAATGTCGTCCCCTGTTTTCACATTAAAATGTGATGAGTAGTCGTTCAGGTCGATACTCTTAGGGTGAATCGCCAATCGAGACAATTCTTTGTTTAATAACTCACGGCCAACTTCAAGGTTCTTGCTACGATCTTGCTGTCTGAACCAATGACGTAGTTTGTCACGTGCACGAGCTGTCTTGATATACCCTAAAGAGTTCACCAACCAGTCACGGTTAGGCTCACGGTCTTTTTTGGTTAAAATCTCGACCTGTTCACCAGTTTTTAGCGTATAGGTTAATGGTACATAACGTTGGTTAACACGTGCCGCATAACACTTGTTTCCTACTTCTGTATGCACATGATAAGCAAAGTCTAAAACCGTTGAACCACGTGGTAATTCTTTAATATCACCATCACGGCTAAACACATAAATCTTTTCAAAACCTTCAAAGTCTTGAAGCTGATCAAAGCCTTCCGTCTCATCTTCGTTTTGGTGTACTGTGGTTTCATTACGTTCTTGGTAATGTTCCAAAACGGCACGAAGCGAATGTAAACGATGGTTAAAAGAATGGTCGGTATTCTTTGAGCCTTCTTTGTAGTTAAAGTGCGAACATACACCTAATTCTGCTTCATCATGCATCTCATGAGTACGGATTTGTACCTCTAAAGATTTATTTTCAGCAATTACAGCAGTATGTAATGAGCGATAACCATTGGCTTTCGGGTTGGTAATATAGTCATCAAACTGGTGTGGAATATGGCGCCAGATTTGATGAACAATACCTAGTGAGTGATAACACTCCGGCACGCTATTGACTAACACACGTAAGGCACGAATGTCATAAAGCTGATCGAAACTCAGGTTTTTACTTTTCATTTTTCGATAAATCGAATAAATGTGTTTTGCTCGACCTGTAATTTCCGCCTCAATACCGTAAGATGCCAATTCATTTTTTAAGCGGTCGATTACGAACTGAATATAGTGTTCGCGCTCAAGACGCTTTTCATTGAGTAATGAAGCAATCTCTTTATAACGGTCTGGTGCCAAATAACGAAAGGCTAAATCTTCTAGTTCCCACTTAAGCTGTGCAATACCAAGGCGATGCGCCAATGGCGAATAAATAGTAAGAATTTCACGCGCCACACGCTCTTGACGTTCACGTGACGAGTTTGCGAGCTCTCGTAAAGAATAAGTACGCTCAGCTAACTTAATTAAAACAACACGGACATCTTCAGTCACTGAAATCAGCATTTTATAAATGCCGCTTAAATGTTCCCTCTGGTTGTTATTAAAATGGTCTTCTAGTCGTTTATTTTTTTCAATGAGTTCTGAAAGCTTACCCATTGCCAAAGTACCTTTGACAAGGTTATAGACTTGCTCACCAAACTTGCGCTTTACTTCTTCTATATCAGTAATGTCTTCACGAACACTACGATAAAGCATTGCAGCAGATAAAGTATCTTCATCTACATGTAAATGCGCCAGAATATCCGCCATTCCAACACCAGTAGCAAATGTATTGGAACGATGATTAACCGTTGAATCTAACTCTTTTTGCAGGGTTAAATGCGCAACCTCTTCGAGTTGTTTAAGCTCTGCCCCATCTAATATTTCACGAACCCGATCCAACCATGAGGCTAAACCGACTTGTGTTTCGGCGGCATGCTCTACAGTCGTTTCCTCTGACAACTCAGTTAGTTGTTCAGGTAACTGTTCACGTACTGTGACCATACCATTCTCCTGGATATGTAACTCATGTTTTTAATCGTTTATCTCTTGAATTTTTTCAAATAAAGCAATTGATTCAACATGTTCTGTATGCGTAAACATGTCCATAACCGCTGCTTTTTTTAACTGGTACCCATGTTGAGCCAAAACACCTGCATCCCTTGCTAGTGTTGCTGGATTACATGATACATAAACGATTCTTTTTGCTCCAAAGTTTGGTACATACTGCATAATTTCATATGCACCAGCACGAGGAGGATCAATCAATAATGCATCAAATCCTTGATTTGCCCAAGAATGATGCGAAAAATCTTTTGTTAAATCTTGTGAAAAGAAGCTCGCTTGCACCAGATTGTTACACTTGGCATTATCCGTTGCTCGTTGCACCATTTCTTCACTTGCTTCCACACCCACAACTTGTCCATTTGCACCAACACATCGTGCAAGTGGAAGCGAAAAATTACCTAATCCACAAAACAGATCCAGTACCCTTTCGCCCTGCTGCAATTGAAGCAATTCACATGCCAATTGCACCATTTGTTCATTTACTGTGCCATTGACCTGCGTAAAATCCAATGGCGAAAAAGCAAAATTTACCTCAAATGCATTTAAAGCATAATGTAACCGCATAGCGCCTTGCTCTTCATCAATACGACGAAGACTTTCAGGCCCTTTTGGTTGCAAATACAATTGCCAGCCTTTGTGTAACGCGAATTGTCTTAATTGGTTGACATCAGAATTGTTTAATTTTTCTACATGGCGAACCAATAAAGAAGTTTCCTCATCACCTTTTGCTAATTCTACATGACCAATATGTGCTTTGCCTTTTAGACTTTGGAGTAAAGTACGCAATTCTGGCAGGCTAGCTGATAACTTTTTATCCAAAACACTACAGGTATGGATAGAAGTTAAACGATTACTATGATGCTCACGGAAACCTAAAATCAAACGGTCCTGTTTTGGCAAATAGCGCACACCAATACGCGCTCGACGGCGATAATCACTTTGTAAAGATCGAATTGGCTCTAACCACTGTTCAGGTTGAATACCCGCAAAGTGTTGTAAATGTGACTGGAGTACATTTTGCTTTAAGCGAATTTGCTCATCTGGATGAATGTGCTGCATGCTACAGCCGCCACAAATACCATAATGAGGACAAACAGCCTCTACGCGATTTGACGAAGGTTCTGCTAAAAGCTCAATCATTTCAGCTTCTTCAAGGCGCTTAGCCTCATGCGTAATTTGAGCCTTTACTGTTTCTCCAGGCAACGCATAACGGATAAATACCTTTTTACCATGCTTATCTGCCGGATGATCCGGATGAGAACCATAGTGCGCAATTCCTCGCCCCTCATGAGAAAGAGTTTCAACCTGAAAAATATATTCAGGTTGCTGAGCTTTGCGAGATTTGGCTTGCTGTTTCAAAGAATGAACCTAAAAATCTAAAGGATTAAAATAATGGGATGTAAAGTCGGTATGTTTCGACGTACGTTGCCACACTTCAAGAAAATCGGCCTGCTGAGGCATAGTCTGTAAATATTCAATACTAGAACTAATCCAATGATTATGTTCATCTACATTGATTTGACCTTTAAGTAACAACCAACGCAAATAAATAAACCATGTATTGAGTACATCACCCTCACAATAACTGGTTAACTTTAACCATTGCTGAGCACGTACATATTCAGGAACATGATACCCCGATTCACCACGCTTACCTGGTAAACCTAAAATACAGGCAACCTCATCAAGTTTCTGGAAATTACGGCCATTAAACATTGCCATCACATCCATTAAATCAATATGACGGTGGTGATAACGGTTTTGGTAATTATTAAAACGCTTCTGGCTATCAAGCTCACCTTGATCGAACAAGCCCGGTGCAGAAAGACCATGATACATGGCACGGAACAAGATAACCGGCAAATCAAATTGTGAGCCATTCCAACTCACCAAAGTGGGATGGCGCTTGTCAAAAATAGATAGAAATTTCTGTAAAATTTCAGCTTCTGAATAGTGCTCTCGACTAAAAGAAAACAGTCTAAAGCCCGATTCATCAATCCATAAACCAGAGATACAAACGATTTCATGCAATGGCAAACGCTGAAAATCCATACCTGATTCTTGGCGGCGGATTTTTGTGAGTGCCTGTTCAACATCTGCCTCTGGCAAATCAAGATGATATAAATGCGCTCCCGCTTTTAAATCAGTTAAAGTTTCAATGTCAAAAACTAAAGTTGGGAAACGCATTCTTTCTCTCAATTATGAGTTATCGTCCTGTACTGAGAACAAACCTGTAGACAAGTAGCGGTCGCCACGGTCACAGATAATGCAAACAATAACAGCTTCTGGATTTTCTTCTGCAATCTTAATTGATGCCCAAACTGCACCACCTGAAGATGTACCTGCACTGATACCTTCCATACGAGCCAATTTACGCATGGTTTTTTCCGCCTCAATTTGAGGAATATCAATAATTCGGTCTACACGACTGCTATCAAAAATTGTTGGTAAGTATTCTTTTGGCCAGCGGCGAATACCAGCAATACTTGAACCGTCTGCTGGTTGTAAGCCCACAATCTGAATGTCTGGATTTTGTTCTTTTAAATATTTAGAAACACCCATAATGGTACCGGTTGTACCCATTGAGCTTACAAAGTGAGTAATTTTACCACCCGTTTGCTTCCAGATTTCAGGACCTGTCGTCAGGTAATGAGCTTCAACATTATCAGGATTACCAAACTGGTTTAAAACATGACCTTTGCCGTCTTTTTCCATTTGCAAAGCTAAATCACGTGCGCCTTCCATACCTTGCTGTGGAGTCACTTCTATCAGCTCTGCGCCATAAGCCAACATCGCATCTTTGCGTTCTTGGCTCATGTTATTTGGCATGATAAGTTTCATTTTATAGCCGCGCATTGCCGCAACCATAGCCAAAGCAATACCTGTATTGCCGCTAGTTGCTTCAATTAACGTATCACCCGGTTTAATTTGACCACGCTTTTCTGCCTGCATAATCATGTTATATGCAGGGCGATCTTTTACAGAACCTGCCGGATTATTACCTTCCAATTTTGCTAAAACCGTTGCCTGCGTGTGACAAGCCAAGCGCTGCAAACGGACTAGAGGTGTTTTACCTACATAGTGATCTAACAAAAATTCGTCGGCTAAAAAATCAGGTTGTGTATTACTCATGATCAACACCTAAATCGGGGTGGCACTATTGTATGAAAAAATGATCGGTACTGCACCCATTTCACTATGCTTTTTAATTAAAGTGATTAAAGCCCAGTCAGTTATAAAATGCCGTCTGTTTTAAAATAAAGCGTGATAATATGCCCTACAGAGAGATCAATCCGATGTAGCCATGTCTAATTTCAATAAAACCTTATCGAAACGCTTACGTCTGAATCATGCATATGGGCAATTGATTGCTCTTATTTTTGTGCCCATGATGATTTTAACTGGTGTTGGTGCTTTTCTGGTTTTAACTGAAACATCTTACTCTGCAAAACAACAGCAACTGCATCATGCCTCAGCTATTTTGGCGCGTTATAATCAAATCGCTAAAGATCTCTATACATTAGTAGAACTCAAACCCGATGAATATGACCATGCTCAACATATTATGCAAAGCATGTTCAGTGAAAAAAATCTCAAGCGTGCTGCTTTAATTGACAGTAATGGTCAGACTTACTTAAGTGTAGGCTATCGAGATAATCGTTATTGGCCTAACTTTACGCAAAACAATAGTTTTTTTGGCCCGATCTCTTATAACAATAACAATATTTATGGGGTTCGCATCAGCAGTATCACAGGTAAAACCCCTGTCTGGCTAGTGATTGAAATGGATAATCAACCACTAGAATTAGCACGTTATCGTATTCTGATCGCTTTAGTTATTACGAGTTTAATGACGCTGCTCTTACTTTTGCTCTGTCTAAATTTCTTCTCTCGTCGTTGGGTTGCACCAATGTACGAAATTCGGATGCAACTACAGCGACTCAATGCAGACACATTAGATCAGCATATGGTCATTAACAGTACGGGTGAATTACGCTTACTCCAACGTGATATCGCAAGTGTGGTGAAAAGACTACATTTTAGTTTTTTAGAGCTTAAAGAACACACCGAACAAACCGAAGAAGACTTACGTAGAACATTAGATACCCTCGAAGTTCAAAACATTACTTACCGTCAAGCACGTGACCAAGCGATTTCATCAAATCAGGCAAAATCAGTTTTCCTTGCCAATATCAGTCATGAGCTTCGTACCCCACTTAACAGTATTGATGGCTTTATTCATTTACTACTTCGCCAACAAAATCTAAGTAATGAGCAAAATCTCTATTTACAGACTATTCGAAAATCTTCTGCCCATCTATTAGCATTAATTAACGATGTATTAGATTTCTCAAAAATTGATGCAGGTAAATTAGAGCTTGAAACAGCGCCGTTTGATTTAGAAGAAGCTATTTTCGATGTGATGGATATGTTGTCACCTTTGGCTGCGCAAAAGCATATTGCCATGGCATTTTATTATGCAGAGAACATTCCTCAAGAAGTCATTGGAGATGCTTTACGGTTTAAGCAAATCTTGACCAACCTAATTTCAAATGCCATCAAGTTCACGCCAGACGGAGAAATTATTGTTCGTGTCCGTATGGAACATGATGACATTGGTCAATGTTTGCTGCATTTTAGCGTTCAAGATAGTGGTATTGGTTTGAGTGGTACTGACCGTAAAAAGTTATTTGAATCATTTTCACAAGGCGATGCATCTGTTACCCGTCAATTTGGTGGTACAGGCTTAGGCCTTGCAATTTCCAAACAACTGGTTCATCTCATGCATGGACAAATTGGTTTTGAAGATAACCAAGAACGTGCACCAACAGAAAAAGGTTCAACATTCTGGTTTACTGCACAGTTTGCTGTAGATGAAGAGCATGAGATAGAACACCCTCACTTCGAACACTTACAAGTGGTGTCTTATTTAGCACACCCTGCAACGGCAAGTGTATTACGATACTATCTTGAAAATTACCAAGTTCCACACATTGAAACTCAATCAATTTTAGACTTGTTTAGCCGCCTAAAACACCTCGACCAGAAAGATAATACATGGCTTATTGTTGATCATAGTGGCGATACAGAAGCTCTGCTTAAAGAAATTCGTAGCCGCTATCAGGGCAACTTAGCAGTTTACGGATATCAAATGACCCTTGAGCCAAACATGCTCACTGAATATCGTGCTCGCCCACTTTACCAACCATTAAGCCGTAGCGGACTCATTCAATTATTAAGTGACCAACCTATTTTTGAAGAGGAACAACAAGACTTTAATGGTCAGGGTTTACATATTTTAGCGGTCGATGACCATTTACCGAACTTAATTGTTTTAGAAGCACTATTAGGTGAGTTAAATGTCAAAACTACTAAGGCTTTAAGTGGACAAGAAGCGCTCAATATCATTCAAGAAAGAATTGATCAGAAGCTCAAACCATTTGATTTGGTATTTATGGACATTCAAATGCCGGTTATGTCGGGCATTGATACCACACGTGCGATCCGATCTTTAGAATCCACTTTAGATGGGGAAATGCAACTTCCAATTATTGCGCTAACAGCCCATGCCCTTGCTGATGAAAAACAAAAGCTTCTGAAAGTTGGTATGAATGACTATGTCACCAAACCAATTCAAATGGAGCAAATCATTCAGATTTTAACGCAATGGACTAAAAACAATTTCACTGCACAAGCTTTAGATAAAGATCACCATGTTGTTGCCGAGGCACTCGACCCAGAAATATTAAACTGGCAACAAAGCCTACAATTGGCTGCAAATAAAGAAGATCTTGCCCAAGACTTATTGAAAATGTTGGTAGACAGTTTCTCAACCGAGCTAGATGAAATGCAGCAACTCATTGAGCTTGAAGACTTTCCTCAACTCGAACATGTATTGCACCGCCTCTATGGTGCAACTCGCTATGTAGGCACACCAAAGCTTCAACAAGTTACTGGTGACTTCGAGCAATTTGTTTCAACATTACGTAAAGAGCGCCGCAGAGCTGACGATGGCTTCATTGAAGAAGTCATGAGACGTTTCGATGAATTAGGTCTTGTTATTAAAGAAGTTGAAAGTGCAGCTCATCAAATTTTAGTTATACCCGACTAAACAAGAACCTGTAAAAAGGCATGACTGACCTGTCATGTTTCCAATTTCAAGCCATGTTATGCTCCGTTTATCGATAAAAAAATAAGCGGGAATTTCATGGCACTTTTACGTATTGAAAAAAATAATGGTATTGCAACAGTTTATCTAAACCGTCCTGATAAACGTAATGCCATGAGTTTTGCCCTCCTCAAAGAACTCGTTTCAACGGCTAAAGCCATACAAAAAGACCGAAATATCCGCTGTGTAATTTTGACTGGTGAAGCACAAGTATTTAGTGCTGGTATTGATTTATCTGACCTTAACAACCCTAAAAACTCCGCATTTGCGATTTGGGAACTTGTAAAGCCGGGACAAAGCCTTTTCCAAAAAGCCTTTCTGATTTGGCAGAACTTACCTGTACCTGTGATTGCAGCACTTGAAGGTTATTGCTTTGGTGCGGGGATGCAACTTGCGCTGGCTGCCGATATTCGTATTGCCCACCCAGAGACAAAAATGTCGATTATGGAAAGTCGCTGGGGATTAGTACCCGACATGGGACTTACCCGCTCACTCAAAGGTTTGATAGGTGTTGACCTCGCCAAAGAACTCACCTTAACTGCTCGTGTGTTTGACGGAAACTATGCAAAAGATATTGGCCTTGTAACTCACCTAAGCGAGAACCCTTTAGAAAAAGCGAATGCAATTGCCTCAGAAATGCTACAACGCTCACCTGATGCATTGACTGCTGCAAAACGTGTATTAGATGCAATGGAGCACCAGCCAGAAAAATCATTGCGTCTAGAAAAAATCTGGCAACTTAAATTATTACTTGGTAAAAATAGCAAACTTGCTCGTAAAAAAGACAAACATCCGGAAGTTAATTTTTTACCACGCCAATATAGATAAGAGCTTTGAAGATGAATTTTGATCGTAATACACCCATAGCTTTTTTAGGTATAGGACTTATGGGAAGCCGTATGGCTAGCCGCCTTATTCAAGCTGGTTTTCAAGTTGCTGTCTGGAACAGAACAGCATCTGCTTGTGAAGAACTTATCGATATTGGCGCACATGCTCTCGATCTTTCAAACATTGGACAATACCCTATAGTTTTAACTTGCCTAGCTGACGATAAAGCTGTGAAAGCCGTATTTGAGCAAATTCAGCCTCATTTAAAAGCAAATCAAGTTATTGTCGATTTCTCAAGCCTATCTGTTGCTGCAACAAAAGCACTTGCTCAGGGTGCTGCTTTACAAGATGTGATATGGATTGACTCCCCTGTTTCAGGCGGTACAGCCGGGGCAGAACAAGGCACGCTAGTCATTTTTGCAGGTGGAGATGCTCAAACTATTGAAGCTTTGAGTCCTGTTTACAATGTACTTTCTCAACGTGTAACACGTATGGGCGATATTGGTACAGGCCAAGCCACTAAAATTTGCAATCAGCTGATTGTGGCAGCAAATAGTGCTCTTATTGCCGAAGCTGTAGCACTAGCAGACCACGCAGGTGTAGACACGACATTACTGGCTCCCGCCCTAGCAGGTGGATTTGCTGACTCAAAGCCTTTTCAAATACTTGCACCACGCATGGCGACTCATACTTTCGAGCCTATTCAGTGGAAAGTTCAAACATTATCCAAAGATCTTAACAACGCGGTAACATTGGCTAACAATGTTAATTTAGACATACCTGTTGCACAAAAAGCTCTATTACAGCTACAAACTCACCAAAAAAATGGCTTTGCTGAGAAAGATTTAGCTACTATCATTCAACTAGTAGAGCAATAATAAACGGAGTTTGTGTATGGGTCGTCTTGCCGTTAACTTATCCATGATTTTTACCGAAGTTTCTTTAATTGATCGCTTTGCATTAGCCCATGCAGAGGGCTTTGAACATGTAGAAATTCAATTCCCATACGAACTTTCCATTGCCGATATTCAAGACCAACTTGAACGTTACAACCTAAGTTTATGTTTAATTAATGTTCCTGCTGGCGATCTTATGCAAGGTGGAAATGGTTTAGCAGGCATACCTGGCCAAGAAGCAGCATTCCGTGAAGCACTAGAGTTAGCTATTCGCTATGCTACTGCCTTAAAAGTGCCTCGTGTTAATATTTTGGCAGGTAAGCAACCTCAAGATTCTGACTTACTTCCTTGCCTTAAAACACTTGCAAGCAACTTAAAGTTAGCTTGTGATTTACTTACAGAACACGGCATTGAACCTGTATTTGAAATGATTAATGGCACAGATATGCCACGCTTTTTAGTACAGAACATTGCCCAAGCCCAAGAGATGCTTGAAGCAGTCAACCACCCTGCTTTAAAAATGCAATATGACTGTTATCACATGGCAATGATGGGTGAAGATGTACTTGAAGGGTTACAAGAAAATATTCACCAGATTGGCCATATTCAGTTTGCAGACTGTCCTGGACGCCATGAACCCGATACGGCTCAAATCCCTTATGAGCAAATTTTTTCATGGATTAAACAAAGCACGTATGACGGTTACATTGCAGCAGAATATAAACCTAAAAACGGGTCAAATCAGTCATTTACATGGAAAAAGAAATATTTTTCGGATGATGTAAATATATAAACTGTTACTAGTTTTGTTTGAAATTCTGAGTGAAAACCACTATATTAGATAGTGAGTAATTGTCAGGAAAATATACCCTATATGAATTTAGAACCATCGCCCAGCGTGTCTAATTCTCACGATTTCGCAATGAACACCTCAAATAAAGACGTACAAGCTTGTCTCAAAGTCGTCCATGACGCTTTAGTTGATGTAAAAGCAAAAGATATTCTACAGTTAGATGTTAGTTCTATTAGCAACGTTGCGGATGCTATTGTCATTGCGAGTGGTACATCTACTCGTCACGTCAAAGCACTTGCTGACAATGTTGCAGAAGAAGCTCGAAAAGCTGGTTTCCGCCCGATTGGCGTTGAAGGCGAACGAGATGCCGAATGGATCTTAATTGATCTTGGTTTTGTTGTAGTACACGTGATGCTACCAACTGCCCGCAAATTCTATGATTTAGAAAGCTTATGGCGTACTGCCCCAGAGTCAGTCGCATAAAATTTTTGCTTTTAAAAAAAGCGGCTCTTTTGAGCCGCTTTTTGTTTATATAACCAAACAAAATTTTATTTAAAAAAATTATCTTTTATAGCCTCAGATATCCTCATCAAAGTTTCAACAGCACTTACGAGCTAGTCATCAATCTTACTTAAATTTGACATGACAAATTGTCAGAATTACAGCACTATAACCACTCTTATAGTCTCATCAATAAATAGCATAACCGGAGCACTAAAAAGTGAAAATACTCATTACAGGCGCCAACACAGGTATTGGTTTTGCCACAGCAGAAAAACTTGTACAACAAGGACAACATGTGATTTTGGCATGCCGAAATCCTCAAAAAGCACAAGAGGCACAAAACAAACTACGCTCACTCAACCAAGGACAAGTTGATGTCGTTTCTCTTGATCTGAATAGCCTTGAGCTAACGCGAAAAGCTGCTGATGAAATTACAGATAAATATGGCAGCCTTGATGTGCTTATTAATAATGCCGGGCTATTTGCAAAAACAAAACAGCTCACCGCAGATGGTTTTGAGCAACAATTTGGCGTTAATTATTTAGGTCATTTCTTACTTACTCAAAAGTTACTTCCGGCTTTAAAACAGTCACCTAAAGCACGCATTATTCATCTTGCTTCTATTGCTCATTGGGTTGGCTCAATTAAACCTAATAAATTTCGCGCAGAAGGTTTTTACAATCCCCTGTTCTATTATGGACAATCCAAGCTTGCAAACTTACTCTTGAGCAATGCACTAGCTGAACAACTTGCTGATAGTACAATTACAAATAATGCATTACACCCCGGCGGTGTTGCTTCTGATATTTATCGTGATTTACCAAAACCAGTTTATGCAACCATGAAAGTAGGTTTAGTTCCAACATCAGTTCCTGCAAAGCTCATAACAGAGATGGCGATTGGAGAATCATGGCAAAACCGCAACGGCGAATATGTCAGTGCGCATATGCCTGACTGGAAATCGTCACATGCCAAAAACCAGCAACTGGCACGCGACCTCTACCAACAATCAATGGACTTAGTAGAAAAGTTTCTTTAAATCCCAAAAAGCAAAAAACCACCCGAAGGTGGTTTTTTATTTCAAAGCAACTTAGTGGCCTGTACCGTTAATTGCTTTAGTCATATCTTCAACAACTTTCTTAGCATCACCAAAGATCATCATTGTTTTTTCGTTATAGAACAAGTCATTATCAAGACCTGCATAACCTGTTGCCATAGAGCGCTTAATCACCATGATTGTACGTGCTTTATGTGCTTCAAGAATCGGCATACCATAAATTGGTGAACCTGGGTCATCTTTTGCAGCAGGGTTCACAACGTCGTTTGCACCAATAACAAGTACTACGTCAGTTGCCGGGAAGTCAGAGTTAATCTCATCCATTTCCAAGATGTCTTCATATGCTACGTCTGCTTCAGCAAGCAATACGTTCATGTGACCAGGCATACGACCAGCAACCGGGTGAATTGCGAAACGAACACGAACACCTTGCTCTTTTAGAATTTCACACAGCTCTTTCACAGCATTTTGTGCACGACCTTGCGCCATACCATAACCTGGTACAATCACAACACTGTCTGCATTTGACATCAAGAAGCCAGCATCATCAGCAGAACCTGAACGGTAGTTACGTTGAACTTGTTCACCTTTGGCCGCTGTAGAAACTGCCGCACCACCCATTGCACCACCAAACAATACGTTGATGATTGAACGGTTCATTGCTTTACACATGATGTATGACAGAATCGCACCAGATGAACCTACAAGCGAACCTGCAACAATCAACATGTTATTTTCAAGGGTAAAACCAATACCTGCTGCTGCCCAACCAGAGAACGAGTTAAGAAGCGATACCACCACAGGCATATCACCACCACCTACCGGTGCAATCCATACCCAGCCAAATGCAAGTGCAAGTGCTGTCATTGCCCAGAAAGCAGTCATATTACCAGTTGTGAAGAAGTAAAAACCACAAGCCAACATCGCAACAAAGATAAGCGCTTGAACAGGTTTAACCCATGCACCAGAAATTGTTTTAGCCCATTTTTTCGCAGCTAATTTACCGTAAGCAAATACAGATGCTGTGAAGGTAATCGCACCAACGAAACAGCCCACAAACAATTCAAATAAATGAACTTTGCTCATGTGCGCATGTTGTACGCCAGCAGCTGTTAATGCCGCCTCGTTTTGAGCAAACAATGCTGTAAGCTGGTTGTTATGTAAAATTGCAGCAACTGCAATTAAAACTGCAGCCAAACCTACCAATGAATGCATAAGTGCAACAGTTTCAGGCATTTGAGTCATTGGTACAGTACGTGCACGTGCAATACCCACAATCGCGCCAAGCACCATTGCACCGCCAATCATCCAGATCACTGGATTGTTGGCAACAAAGAAGGTTGTTACAACTGCAATCGCCATTGCGATCATACCGTAACGGTTACCTTGAATTGCTGTTTTAGGACCAGACAGGCCGCGAAGCGTCAAGATAAAGAGAATTGCGCCTACAAGGTACAACCAGTTTGCATTTGCTTGAATAAATTCCATGTCAAAGCCCTCTTATTTCTTTTGCTTAGGCTTGAACATTTCCAACATGCGTGCAGTTACTGCGAAGCCGCCGAAAATATTAATGCTTGCCAAAAATACCGCAATCGCACCAAGTACGCTTACAACATTCACACTTTGAAATGCAACATTTGCATCTACACCAAGTACAGGCAGCCCGACTGTTTGCAACATCGCACCAACAACAATAATTGATGACAATGCGTTAGTTACCGCCATAAGTGGCGTATGTAAAGCTGGTGTAACACCCCAAACTACGTAATAACCTACGAAGATGGCAAGGACGAAAATTGTAATAGTTTCAACCATGAGAAATCTCCTTAACCACGCTTAAGCAGCACTTGACCGCCATGAGTGACCAATAGGGCTTTTTGGATTTCGTCTTCTTGATTAATCGCAAAGTTTTTCTCTTTGTCGAATAAAGTCTCTACGAAATTGAAAACGTTACGTGCATATAATGCAGAAGCTTCTGTCGCAACAGTGGCTGGAATATTTGGAATACCCAAAATTTTCACGCCATTTTCAGTCACAACAGTTTCGCCAACTTTAGAACCTTCAACGTTACCACCAGTTTCAACTGCCATATCTAAAATGACAGAGCCCGGCTTCATTTTGGCAACAGTTTCAGCTTTAATCAGACGCGGCGCATCACGACCCGGCAACAATGCTGTTGTAATCACGATATCGGCATTCGACACAGCTTTATCTACAATCGCAGCTTGGTCTTTGATGTATTGCTCACCCGGCATCCAGCCATAACCATTTTTTGCTGCATCTGCTGCACGTTGCTGTTCTTCTTCAGACATTGGTACGTCTAACCACTTACCACCTAAAGACTCAACTTGATCTTTAGCTGTTGGACGTAAATCTGTTGCTTCAACAACAGCACCCAAACGTTTTGCTGTAGCAATCGCTTGAAGGCCCGCAACCCCAACACCCATAATCACAACACGTGCTGGCTTTACAGTACCAGCAGCAGTCATCAGCATTGGGAACATGCGTTGATACTCGGCAGCTGCAAGCAAAACTGATTTATAACCAGCCAAGTTCGCCTGAGAAGACAACACATCCATGTTTTGTGCACGAGAAAGCGTACGAGGAAGCAATTCCAGAGCAAAAGCAGATACTTGCTGATTCGCAAACTGATCTAGCTCGGTATTACGATAAGGATCAAACATTGCTACAACAGCTGTATTTGCTGCAAGTTTTTGAATTTCCCCGCCTTGTGGCGCACGAACTTTCAAAATAATTTGACTACCCGTATAGGCATCATCCGTAATGGTTGCACCGACCTGTTCATAAGCACTGTCAATGTACGCAGCCTTTACACCAGCACCACGTTCAATCACAACGCTATGACCAGCGCTAATCAACTTCTTTACTGTCTCTGGCGTAGCAGCTACACGATTTTCACCGACGACAGTTTCGGTTGGGATTCCGATCTGCATGAGCGTTCCTCAAGCTAATTTCTCATTGTCAAAAACATTGCAACCCGCAATGTTTCCCCCATGTGTATTCTTTGTACAGAATTTGGATTCTAATTGAACTTTTTGAAAATACCACCCACTATTTATTTAATAAATACCCATATTTTGAACTGATGATTCACGATATTTGACTTGAGGTGTAATATAGGAAGATTTTTCTTTTTTTTGCAGACAATAGTCTCTCTTATACAGTCCTGTATATGAAAATTTCTTTATCTTCGTTTCAAATTGGGTCTTTTTTCGCGCTTTGTTCTGCTTTTCTATTCAGCACAAAAGCAATCTTTATTAAACAAACTTATGCCCTTTCTCCATTAGTAGACGGTACAGTCCTGATGGCTTTACGTATGCTAAGCGCCTTACCGTTCTTTCTATTAATTTGCTGGTTCAATAGGCATCATAATCAGGGCATAAAAAAGAAGGATTGGCTAATTTTAATTTTTGCCGGTCTATTAGGCTACTACTTTGCCAGCTGGCTTGATTTCATGGGCCTTATGTTTATTAGTGCTTCTTTAGAGCGAATTATCTTATTTTTATATCCAACACTTACCGTGATTGCATCAAGCCTGCTCTACAAACAAAAATTAGATATAAAAAGTTTAATCGCCATTTTTCTTAGTTATGGTGGAACCGTGCTAGTGATGCTCCAAGAACACAACAACGCACCAATTCAGGGCAATTTCTGGCTAGGAACAAGTTTTGTATTTGCAAGTGCTGTAGCATTTGCTGGTTATTTACTGTTAACCCCACCATTAATTAAAAAATTTGGTTCTTGGAATTTCACAGGTTTAGCGTTAACTGTGGCCTGTATTGGGGCATTAACACATTACATACTAAGTACTCCTCACCCTATTCAACTAATATTACAACTCCCCTCAAGTGTAATTTGGTATGGAATCGGCTTAGGCTTTTTAGTCACTGTCTTACCCACCGTTATGCTCATACAAAGTATTGAACGTCTTGGTGCATCACAATCTGCAATGATCGCTTCAATCGGACCAGTTCTAACGATTTTACTTGCCGTTGTTTTCTTAAATGAACATCTTAATATATGGCAATGGGTGGGCTGCCTACTCAATATTGTAGGGGTAATGATGATTACGCTTAGAAAGAAAAGACTAAAACATTAAATTCTCTTGACCTCAACTTAAGTTGAGGTTGGATACTCATCTAAATTTTACTGAAAGGTTGAGTTCCAATGAATAAAGAAGCTTTTAGAATCATAAATCCCTCTACTTTATATAACCCAACGCCAAATGCTTATAGCCATATTGCTGTAGTCCAAAATTTTAAAAATATTATTCATATTGCAGGACAAGGCGGTGAAGATTCGAAAGGGGAATTAAGCCCAAATTTTGAAGAACAAGCCACTCAAGTTTTTAATAACATTCAAAATGCATTAACAGCAGCAGAAGCAAAAATCTCAGATATTGCTGTTTTAAGGGTTTTAATTGTTGACCACTCAGATGAAAAACACCAAATTTTAATTAAAATCATGCAAAATCTATGGAAAAATCATCCTTTTCCAGCCTGTACGCTCATTCCTGTACCACGCCTTGCATTAGAGCGCATGCTCATTGAAGTTGAAGCAACAGCATACACCTAATAAAACCGAGAGAATATCATGTCTACCCCTGAAGATATCAGTCAAAATAAACCTTTGCTTTGGTTGATGGCAGCAGCATGTGGCTTATGCGCAGGTGTGAATTATTACTGTCAGCCTCTAATTCATTCTATTCAGCAAGAGTTTGCTGTAACTCAAGCACAAGCCGCTTTAACAGTGACATTTGCTCAGGTGTCTTATGCCCTTGGTCTACTCTTTATTGTTCCGATGGGTGACATCGTCAATAAAGCCAAAGCTATTCCGTTTTTGATGGTGCTTTGCGCAGTTGGTCTATTTACTTCTGCCTTTGCTGTTAACTTACCTATGCTCTGGATTGGTACAATTTTAGCGGGCTTGTTTTCTGTTGCAGCTCAAGTATTAATTCCATTAGCTACTATGACAGTCAAACCTGAAAAAACAGGCGAGATTATTGGTTTTTTAATGAGTGGCTTATTGGTCGGGATTTTACTCTCCACCAGTCTGGCTGGTTTATTTTCCAATCTTTTCCACTGGAAAGTCGTTTATGTGGTAAGCGGCGTATTAATGCTATTACTGGCATTTACTTTAAAAAGCCGTCTACCTTACGTCTTGCGTATGAAAATGAATTATGGGCAAATTTTTGTTTCCATGGCTCAGCTTTTAAAGCAGGAAAAGCGACTATTACTAAGAGCGCTTACAGGTGCTTTCGCCTTTGCAGCAGTAAGTACTTTATATTCCACTATCGCCTTACTACTGACCTCAGCACACCGTTTACCAGACCTGTTTATCGGACTCGTTCCTCTAGTTGGTATTTTTGGTGCATTATCAACCCGCTATATTGGTAAATACGCCGACCAAGGCTACACAAAATTACTTACTTGGATGGGCTGTGGACTATTCTTAGTCAGTTGGGTTTGTTTCTATTTTGGACAAACTCTACTTTCTACATATGTCATTGGGTTTGCGTTAATTCAATTAGCACTTGCGCTCGTTCACACCAGTAACCAAAGTATTATTTTCCGTCTACGTCCAGATGCCAAGTCCCGCATTAATGCCATCTATATGACCACTTACTTTATTGGTGGCGCAGCTGGTTAGGCATTAGGAATTTTTGCTTGGAATCATGGTGGATGGGCCATGACTTGCCTTGCAGGGGTTGGACTCGTTCTGTTTTGTATTTTATTTAGTGTGATTGATGCCTTCTTACAAAAAAAGCAGTTGGCTCACTCATAAGGTAATTTGTTAAAAATCATCTTTCTACATTCATCATAAGGGCGGTTATAAATTACGCGATTAAATGTCTCTGTCGATTCAGAGCTAAACCCCGTATAATGCTGCCCTTTCTTTAATTTAGCGACTTTTGGGTCTATTGATTATGCAATCACTTCAATCGTTACAACCTCGTATTTCAGTTGCCCCAATGATGGATAGGATCAACTAAAATAAAATATCATTTATTATTAAAAACTTAGAAACAAAAATAAAATTCATGGTGTAAATTTAGTGTAAAAATTTAATTACTGAAAAATAATTTAAAAATCCAGCCCATTTATGAATGGCTGGATTTTTATTTGATCTATTTTTGATAAGCTAGCTCAAAAGATCCTATTTCCTCTAAGACATACCGAATGTGGTGGCTCGTATCAATTGCAACCCATTGCGTAGGATTTCCTATAAAATTATTAATACCGTGCGCACATTCAAAGATTTTATTGTCTCCCCAACTAAAGCTTACATCTTCATAATAGATAGAATTAATTAATCTCATTGCTAGCTGCTTTCTATGCCCATGACTTCCACCATCTCTAGAAAATGGATGGCCTCTTACGACATAGTAATTTTTATCTATAGTGTAGATAATTTTTCCATTCGTATGTTGATTAATAATCTGCTTTTCTGGAGCTGGATGTCTTGCTCCATGATCTGCAAACTTCAATTTAACATTAGGGAACATGTTTCTTAAAGTCTGCCATACAACCATTTCTTTTCGAAGTACTGGACCATCCGTATCATGATCTTCAATGGCTTCTGCAACGCTTGAAGGATATGAAGCTCCACTGATAGAAATGTATTTAAAATCATATTCAGTTAATACTTCTAAAAAGTCTCTAGACTTGCTTAGCATCTGTTCAATTGTTATACGATTGACACTTACATCCCCAAAATCTAATAATATAGAACAATTATTTTCTGCTAATTTTAAATCAGAAATAATTGATTCTAGTTGTTCTTTGAAAAAATCAGGTTCATCAATATCATACATTGCCTCACCATCTAATCTAATACAAAAATAAGGAGCCTCTGGATAATTTAAATTTTTCATTGTTTGATGATAAAGACTGCTCATTTGATCAAACCAACGGTCATAACCAATTACAGGAACTACCTTTACTCCTAATGCAAACAATTTGTTATACGTATAGGTTAGGAAATGCTCACCATTCTCCAATAAAGCTTCAGATGGTTTCCAAAAATAACCATCCACTAAAGCAATATTTCCACTCCATAATTTCCCTATTTTCTCGCAACGGCTATTAATATCAACAAGTCTTGAAACCCCTTCTTTATAAATATTAGGCATTTCAAATAAAGGGTGGAAAGTTGGCTGTATTTGATATTCTAACTGCTCAGACCTAATAGGTTTTATCGCATCAAATTCACCTTGCTTCGCTTTCATGATTGGGACATATTCTGGAATTTTCATCATCTCTACTCCTCAACACTTAATAAATGAGAATTGGTTAATAATGCCTTGACCTGATATTGACCAACCAAGTCTGAAAATAAGGTGTAATTTCCCAACTCTTTTCGAATACGCCCTGCAATGATTGCTGGATGAACTCTCAACTCTTTAGCCAACTTTTCAATAGATTCTTTACTTGGTGAGATAAATGCCTCTGTACGTCTCAAAACTCCTCTTGGTATAAATGCCTCTCTTGCCAATCGATTTGCTTCAGCCTCCCTCCGATCCTCCATACTTGATGAATCTAAATCATCGAGAAATGCTTCTGTTTCATCAACATGCTTCCAAATATGTGCGCATTCATGTAGTAACGTAAACCAAAAATTATCCAATCGGTCATATCGTAAACTTAGCCCAATAATAGGAGTGCCGTCACTGTCCTTCAATGCCGCTCCATCAAGATGCGTACCCTTAAGATGAGGCTCAATGACTACAGCAATTCCATGCTTTTCTAAGTATTCAATTGCTAATATTGGCCCATGCTCAAACCAGCTTAATTGAGCTAACTCTCTTAAAAAATTACTATTTATTAAATTAGGGTCATATTTTCCTAGACTATCTTTCTTATCTCTAGCTTGGAGAATGACTCTAGCTAGCCACGCATACAGTGCATACATCGTATTAGGTGTTTGGGCATCACCAGACAACTTTCGTTTAAAAGAAGCTGAGCCGATTTGTAACCCTGATTGAGCAATATATTTTTGGATAATACTCTCAGTTGATGCTGCCGTATCAGCAAGAAATGTTTTTAACCACCCCCTATTTTTCATCTCTTTAACAGGAAATTTAGACCAATCAATATTATTTTTATCTAATGTATTCTTTGAATTTGATAAACCAATTAATGTCTCTACCGACAGTCCCAACCCTACAGATAATGCTCGGATCATATCTACGGTTAAAGCTCTTTTTCGATTAAGAACTTCAGAAACTCTACTAGTAGTACCAAAATATGGGGCCAAATCAGCTTGTTTTAACCCTTTCTCATGCATCCTAAATAGAATTGCATCAATAGGATCAGGCGCCTCTATCGGATATTGTTTATTTTCATAATCTTCTATTAAAACCGATAATAATTCCAACCGATCACTCTCAGGACTTCCTATAGCCGGATTTTGCATAATTAAAGAATGCACTTCGTCAAGATAAGCTTGATACTGCTCTCTTGTACGAATAACTTTAAATTCCATTGTTAGCACCTTTAATGTTTACAGCTTTAATAATCGCTATTCTTTGAGAAAACGCGATTTGTAGACAAATAACCCATTTAGAGTTATGTATCGAAAATTCGAAACATTGATTTTCCAAAATAGATACTTTTGGAAATTGTTTCAGAATATCTTCCGCGCCCCGCCAATGAGCATCACGTATTTCAGAGATCCAACTTATGAGCCATTTTTTAGCAAACTCACACTCAATCACTGTTATTTTTTCAAGACCTAAAAGCTTCATTTAAAAATATTCCCAATTTGGGAATAAATTACACCATTTCAAAATACAACTCAATTCCCATTTTGGTAATTATCATAAACTAATTATTGAGAACTACTTTAATTGCTTAAATATTTATCAGTGATATGGTCTTTGTTAGATTTTTTTGAAATAAAAGAATAAATTTAATTAAATAAATCAATATTTAAAGTTTGATATGTTAGATATTGAATTGACATAAGCTGCCCATAATTCCTTCATTCAAAACCTAATTTAGTCACGGTCTTTCTAACAGAATTACAGTCTGACTAACCTCTAATGATCTTAAATAATAAATAACAGTAAAAATACTTTCTGTTATAGGGATAGGTAGTCTATAGATTGTTTTATGTATGTGGACAAATCCAGACTTGTCCACATATTTAAAATTAGGAGTCACTACCTATGCGTTTGCGTTCACGACTTCTAAAATTTTTCACATATAGGCCATCAATCATTTCTTTTGGCTCTAAAGCTAAGGCGCAATTAGCTAAAGTAGCAATTGTATTATCTGTTAACTTAAAGTCATTAGGTAAGAAACCATATTCTTTCTGACGATTACATTCAATAGCTTCAAATAAAGCTCTAAAATAATCAACTAAGGAAGCTCTCTCACCTCTTGTTGCCACTTCAGTAATAGAATCAATAGCAATAGGTACGGCCATTCTTGCATCTTCAGCGATAACTTTCATTACATCATCTAACCGAGGCCAATATTTAAGATCAAACCGACCTTGGAGTTGCTTTAATTTATCTAGCAAAGATGTTCTAAAATACGGATTATTCTGAGATGCTTCACGAATTACATTACCAATGTGATAATGGGTATCTGTCATAAAGCCAGAAGTATTTATTAACTCGGATCTAGTTTCTAGGAGAGCTGCTAATTCATGAGCTTTAATAGAAATTTGCTGATTAATCTCATTCAATTTTTTCTGAGCAGCTCTAGACTTTATTACTTCCTCTGGACTATGCATTGAAGTAATTTCTACTAACAAATCTAAAAAATTTGTGAGGGCTTGATGATATTTCCCTAGTTTTGAATACAACTCACTATAAGCATGTTGTAACTCAACTTTACGCTCACGTAACCTATCAATGATTATATTTTCACTAGGAAGTATCTTGGCTTGCGTATTAGTAGCTTTTTTATCTAATAGAATAGCTACACATACCTCTTGAGCTTTTATTTCATCTATAGACTTCATGATTTCATCTCTGTAATTGGTTCTGCTTACAGTGTAATTAGCTCAATTAAATCTGTCGGTATCTGAGTAATAACAACTTTTGTAGTACTCAGATACCTCCTTACTCATGAAAGAGTATATAAACAGTAGACTAGTTTTATTGGGAATTATATTAAGCAACTAGAGTCTAGTTAAAATTTTCCAGTTATTGATCACTAACTAAATTAGAACCAATACCACCAAAAAAAAATATAAGTGTTTGATATAAAAAATATATAAACCTTCTATATCTTTAGCCATCCTTTATTTAAGAATTTTTAATCTATAGCTAAGTAAACAGCTATTTCATCGACTACTGCTTTGGCTGTTCTAGAAACCCCAATTAATGTTGCCGATGCCATGCCTGTCCATTCACCATAACCAACTAGCCAAAGGTTGTTTATTTTTATTGAACGCCCATCATTGACAGCAACAGTCTGATTAGGTTCTATCACTCCTAGACTCCTTAAGTGATTTAGGGATGCTTTGAAGCCTGTACACCAAATCACAGCATCAACCAATTGTGTTGAACCTTCCTCCCAAACAACCGAATATTCTTTAAATGCTTTAAAGGGTTCTCTGCTATGTAATACCCCACGTTCACGTGCATCTTTGACACTATCAATCATGACAATATCCCCTAGACCACCAATGGGTTGATCAACTATTCGTCCCTCCTGTTGTGCCTTCAAACGTTCTGTTGCTCGAAGGAATAAAACACGCCCATCAACATCATCCGATAAAAATTGAGGAGGATTTACTGTGATCCAAATAGTGTCTGCAACTTCTGAAACTTCAGCAAGAATTTGAGCACCAGAGTTACCTCCTCCTATCACTAGAACCTTTTTATTAATAAAAGGTTCTGGATTAACATAATGTGCTGAATGGGTTTGTATTCCTTTAAATCTTTCTAATCCTTCGTAATGTGGAATATAAGGCTGACTCCATGTACCTGTAGCACTGACAACGGCCTTTGCTCGCCAATATTTATCACCCGCATATACATCTAAGCAGTCATTTTTTTTCTCAATATGATCAACATGTATAGGTCGAATGACAGGAAATTGATAGCGTTGTTCGTATGCAGATAAGTATTGAATCACCTCATTCCGCGTTGGATAAGTTTGTTCAGTTTTTGGCATCATCCAGCCCGACAACGAACTCCAAGTATTTGGAGAAAAAAGACGTAAAGACTCCCAAGCATGTAACCATGCACCACCTGCCTGATTTTGGTCATCTAAAATCACAAATGGAATTTTCTTACGTTTTAAAAAATAGGCTGTAGCAAGAGCTGCTTGTCCACCACCAATAATGACTACATCTACTTCAGCTTGTAATTGAGACAAATTATCTCTCCCTCTTCTTTATTGTCATAAACAAAATCAAAAGCCCAGCCTGTTTAACAGACTGGGCTTATTTCTTAAAACTTTCAAGTGATTGAATTAGCTTTTCAATCGTTCAATTGATCTAGATATTTTTCAGCATCTAGAGCAGCCATACAGCCTGACCCAGCTGAAGTAATCGCTTGACGATAAATGCTGTCAGCGACGTCACCAGCAGCAAAAACACCAGCTACAGAAGTTGCTGTTGCATTACCAGAAGTACCGCTTTGTACTTGGATATAGCCATCACGTAAGTTTAATTGACCATCAAACATTCCAGTATTTGGTTTGTGGCCAATTGCAACGAATAGACCATGAACCTCTACGTCTTGCTTAGACTCATCTTGAGTTGATTTAAGGCGAACACTTGTTACACCAGTATTGTCACCCAATACTTCTTCAACTTCGTGATTCCAGATAATGCTGATTTTGCCTTCTTTTTCTTTAGCAAATAAATGATCTTGCAAAATCTTTTCAGAACGTAAGCTATCACGGCGGTGTACTAGCGTTACATGTGAAGCAATATTTGATAAATAAAGCGCTTCTTCAACAGCAGTGTTACCACCACCTACAACCATTACTTTTTGGTTTTTGTAGAAGAAACCATCACATGTTGCACATGCGCTTACGCCTTGTCCCATAAAGTTTTGTTCAGACTCTAGGCCAAGATATTGAGCTGTAGCACCAGTTGCAATAATCAAAGCATCACATGTGTACTCTTCCATATCACCTTTTAGAACAAAAGGACGTACGTTTAAGTCCACTTCGTTAATATGGTCATAGACGAGTTCTGTACCAAAGCGTTCAGCATGTGCTTGCATACGATCCATTAATGCAGGACCAGTTAAACCTTCAGGATCGCCCGGCCAGTTGTCAACTTCGGTTGTTGTTGTAAGTTGCCCACCTAGTTGTAAACCCGCAATTAAAGTAGGTTTAAGGTTTGCACGCGCTGCATAGACAGCTGCACTATAGCCCGCAGGGCCAGAACCGAGAATTATCAGACGTGAATGTCTACTTTGCATTTAGTTCTCTCCAATGTGTTACAGACTACGCTGGTTAACACGTTTAGATAATTCTTCAGCAGATTCTTTACGCTCAGAATATCGATCAGTTAGATACAGGCTTTGTCCACGCGTAAGTAATGTAAACTTATAGAGTTCTTCCATCACATCTACTATACGATCGTAATAAGAAGATGCTTTCATACGTCCATCTTCTTCAAACTCTAAAAAGGCTTTAGGAATTGAAGATTGATTCGGGATTGTAATCATCCGCATCCAGCGCCCCAAAATACGCATCTGGTTAACGCTATTAAAAGATTGTGAACCACCACTAACTTGCATAAGTGCTAAAGTTTTACCTTGCGTCGCACGTATTGCACCACCAGCCAAAGGAATCCAGTCGATTTGGGATTTAAAAATAGAACTCATAGAACCATGACGCTCAGGTGAACACCAAACCATACCCTCTGACCAAGCCAAAAGTTCATGCAATTCTTTTACTTTTGGATGTTCAGTATCGGCATCTTCTGGCAAAGGCAATCCTTTCGGATGAAAGATTTTCACCTCAGCACCAAACTCCTCCAAGATTCGTCCTGCTTCCATCACCGCTAAACGACTATAAGAACGTTCACGATTCGAGCCATATAACAATAAGATGCGTGGTGCATGATCCAGTGCTTTAGCTTGAACTTTCTCTAAAGTAGGTCGATCAAGAAGATTCATATCAACATTTGGGAGATTCATAGATTTACACCGATTCAAAATACTTTTTTCTTAGCCATAAAGAGACACTGACCAAAGCAATCAAAACTGGTACTTCAACTAATGGCCCAATGACTGTAGTAAATGCCACAGGCGATGCTAAACCAAAGGTTGCAATGGCTACAGCCAGTGCTAACTCAAAATTATTACCCGCAGCAGTAAATGAAATTGCTGTAGTTTTTGGGTAGTCATTACCCATCCACTTACTCATAAAGAAACTAATGAAGAACATTACGATAAAGTAAATTGTTAATGGAATCGCAATTCGAATTACATCCAAAGGCAGACTCACTACATCTCCACCTTTGAGACTAAACATAGCAACAATAGTAAACAGTAATGCCAATAGACTTAATGGACTGATCTTCGGTAAAAAGACATTTTGGTACCACTCTAAGCCTTTGGCGTTGACTAAGATCAAACGGGTCAAGAAACCAAGAAAAAAAGGAATACCCAAGTAAATTAATACCGCGTGGGTAATCGTCCAAAAATCCACATTGATTACTTGCCCAGCAATACCAAAATAAGGTGGTAAGAAGGTAAGAAATAACCAAGCATAAGTACTAAAGAACAAAATCTGAAAGATACTATTGAATGCAACCAATGCTGCTACATATTGGTTATCGCCGCAGGCTAAACCATTCCAAACTAAAACCATTGCAATACAACGAGCTAATCCGATCAGGATTAGTCCAGTCATATACTCTGGATAGCTATGCAAAAAAATAATTGCTAATGCAAACATTAATACAGGAGCAATAATCCAGTTCTGTACTAAAGACAAAGTTAATGTTCTTTTGTCTTTAAATACTTGTGGTAGAGCTGCATAGTCCACTTTGGCTAACGGTGGATACATCATCAGAATCAAACCAATCGCAATTGGAATATTGACAGAATCCACACTCATTTTGTCTAAAGTAACGGAAGCTTGAGGTAAGAAGACACCTATCGCAATCCCCAACCCCATCGCAATGAAAATCCATAGCGTCAGGTTACGATCTAAAAATGACAGTCTTTGTTGAGCCATGATTTTCTCATTCAATATCTGATATGTGATTGATTGCAGCAATTAATTCAGGACGAGACATATTTGCTGTATCAAGTGCAAATAAAGCATCTAAACGACGGTTGATATGGTCTACTGTCACTTGGAAAGCTTTTAATTTTTCCTCTTTAGGCAAGTCTAAATGTGATGGATCAGCCAAGCCCCAATGTGCCTTGATCGCTCCCCCCAAATAAAGAGGACAAGCTTCTTGAGCTGCTGAATCACACACAGTAATCACTACATCAGGTTTATATTGCTCACAGTCATCAATGGTTTTACTCCATAAACCTTCTGTTGAAAGACCAAGGTTTTCCAAAGTTTCAATAGTCAATGGATGCACCTGTCCTGATGGCTTACTACCTGCACTGTATGCTTTCCAGTCATGAGGAGCACGACTGTTAAAAAGCACTTCAGACAAAATGCTACGACAACTATTTCCAGTACACAAAAAAAGGAATTTCATAATCTATTACTCACAATAACTATTTATAGAAAGCGTGTTGGTATTGCTTACAACTTGACTAGATGATGTTTTTTTTAAAGTATCTAGAATTTCAAAACACCATGCTGGAAGTTGTTGATTAATGCTGTAGTACACCCATTGGCTTTGTCGTCTGTCTTGTAAGAGACCAGAAGAGCGTAATAAAGCTAAATGCCTAGAAATCTTTGGTTGACTCAGTTGTAGCTTTTCTGTCAGATCACAAACACAGAGTTCTTTATTCTCAGCAATTAAAGTGACAATATTGAGACGGGTTTCATCTGATAAGCATTTAAAAAAATTAACTTGATCCATCTTTGCTACCTATAAATTTGGATATGCAGATAATCACATACAAGAACTAAATTTTTTAATTTACTCTCTGACCATTTTCGTCGATCACTTGTTCACCATCTTCTTTAGTGAAAGCACCTTTTTGTGGTAATGGCAGAATATCCAAGACAACTTCTGAAGGACGACTTAAGCGAGTACCTAATTCAGTAACAACAAATGGTCGATTAATCAAAATAGGATGTTCAAGCATAAAACTGAGTAGTTGTTCATCACTCAACTCACTACGATCAAGCTGTAAATCCCGATAAGGATCTACATTCTGACGAATAGCCTCTCTTACTGTTAAGTTTGCATCCTGAATCAATTTAACTAATTCGTCATGACTAGGTGGTGTAATGAGATATTCAATAACGGTTGGTTCAATTCCTGTATTGCGAATCAAAGCCAAAGTATTCCGAGAGGTGCCACAAGCAGGATTGTGATAAATCTTTACATCTAATGAAGTTGTCATGAAACTGGGACCTCTAATATATTAATATCTTTATATATGAATTAGCATATATATGCAACTTCATATATGATGGTCTGCAAAATACAATCCATTAAATAAGCTAGTTAAATTTGAAAAACTGCTGTAAACAATTCATTTTAGATTAAGAATTTAGCAATAATATTAAATAAGCCAATATACGTATCAGTAAGTTTGAGAAACAAATGTGATCACTAACTTTTTATTCAGGCTAACTTCTTCAGTACACCACATTTGTCCACTGTACATAACCCATCACAAGTCTTTCTTATTTCTAATAGCTGCTGTATGAGTTTCTGCTGATTCCGAATATTTTCCTCTACATCGTTAATATGTGAATCGATAAGCTCATTCACATCAGAACAATTTAGATTAGGCAGATCCTTATAATTTAGTAATTTTTTGATTTCAATTAAGTTCATATTCAAAGAACGACAATTCACAATGAATTTCAACCGATCAATGTAATCTTCAGTATATAGTCTATAGTTACCTTGAGTTCGATCAGGTTGCGGGATTAAACCTTCTTTTTCATAAAACCGTATTGTCAGTACTGAGCACGACGTTTTCTCAGAGAGCTCTCCTATCTTCATAAACATTAGAAATACTCAAAATCCAACTTGACTCTATAGTAGCTATAGAGATTTTAATATGCAATAAGTAAAGATATGACTATGGGCACATCAATGAGTGGTTGCGGTTGTAATAAAGAAAGTTCTTGTGAAGACACTAAGCAAAATCAAAATGAATCAGAAACAAATTCTGGTAACAGTAAAGATTTAACTGCTGAAGAAAGTAAAAGCTCTTGTTGTGGTAATGAAGTACCACAACAATCTAAGCCAGATGAAAAAGATTCTTGTGCTAGTATTCAGCCATGTTCTACGCAGTCAAACTCATGTTGCACCCCAGATTCAATAAGTTCACCTGAGATAATCAGTGATAATGAGGGTGTAGCGACTTTCATCAGTGACTATAAAATCCCTAAAATGGATTGTTCCGCAGAGGAACAAATGGTTCGGATGACTTTATCTTCTTTGGTAAATGTTAAGAGGCTAGTTTTTGATTTGCCGAATCGAAACCTAAAAGTTATGCATAATGGTGAAAGTAATGAAATCACTGCAAAACTTGAAGCTCTTGGGTTTGGCGCTAAATTAAATAAAACTGAAGCCTATGTAAATAAAGAGCATGCAAAAGAAATCAGTACGTTTCTGATTCCGAAAATGGATTGCTCTGCTGAGGAGCAAATGGTTCGTATGGCATTGTCTCCAGTGAGTGAGGTCAAAGGACTAATATTTGATTTACCTAATCGGAAATTAAAAGTTTTTCATAATGATGGTCTTAATGAAATTACTAGCAAACTTGAAGCACTTGGTTTTGGAGCCAAACTTGAAAGTACCGCTGCCTCTGTGGGTGAAATGCCTGAAAAAGCAGATACGTCTGAACAAGCAAAAGTTTTAAAAATTCTTTTAGCGATTAATCTCCTATTATTCTTTATAGAGTTTATCAGTGGTTTGGTAGCTGCCTCTACAGGCTTGATTGCTGACTCATTGGATATGCTTGCTGATGCCACAGTGTTTGGTATAGCACTGTTTGTTGTTGGTAAAAGTGTAAAAAAACAATTAAAAGCAGCGCATCTTTCAGGCTGGTTACAGTTAATTCTCGCTACTTCTGTAATTGTAGATGTTGTGCGTCGGTTCATTTATGGTAGTGAGCCAGAGTCTTTCTTGATGATTGGAATTGCTGCTTTAGCGCTAATTGCCAATTTTTATTGTATATACCTAATGTCTCATCAAAAAAATGATGGTGCACACATGAAGGCTAGTTGGGTCTTTTTATCCAATGATATCATAGTCAATTTTGGTGTGATTTGTGCAGGGATACTAGTTGCTTTGACAGGTTCCGCATATCCAGATCTTGTTATAGGAATAATTGTTTCACTTTTCGTACTTAACGGTGCTCGAAAAATTTTGGCATTGAAATAAGAGTATTAAAAATGAATTTATTCCAAGTTAAACCAAACGAATTTGTCAAAATTGTTGACCTAAAAAAAGGTAACCAATATTTAGATAAAAATGATCCAGTTCTCGAACGACTTGAATTGTTAGGTTTCAGAATTGGTGAAACTTTACAAGTTCTAGCTAAGGGACTTTTCGGTGGTGATCCAGTATTGGTTCAAATTGAAACTTCTCGATTTGCGTTAAGAAAGAATGAAGCTGAACGAATTTTTGTAGAGATTGTTTCAAATGAACAGTAAAAATATTGCACTTATTGGTAACCCAAATTGTGGGAAAACATCTCTCTTTAATACTTTAACAGGTACTCGTCAAAAAGTAGCTAATTATGCTGGTGTTACTGTTGAGCGGAAAGAAGGTTTTTTTAAACTACCTTCTGGTGAATCAGTTCGAGTTTTAGATTTGCCCGGCACATACAGCTTAAAGCCTACGAGTCTAGATGAAGAGGTAACAAGGGCTGTATGCTTAGGTGAGCTTGAGGGTGAGGTTCTACCTGATATATATGTATGTGTGGTTGATGCCACTAATTTACATTTACATTTAAGTCTTGTGCTTGAAATAAGGGCATTGAATCGACCAATGCTTCTTGTTTTAAATATGATGGATGAGGTCAAAAAGCGTGGTATTTCGATAGATATTAATAAGCTATCAGAATTGTTGGGTATCCCTGTTATTGAGGCTGTTGCCGTTAAAACTAAAGGCGTGCAAGAACTACTAAATCAATTAGATCAAAAAAATCTATTTGTCACTCCTTATCATTCTGATCTGAATCATTTTGATCAGATTAAAAATATTACTAAACAGGTAATTTTAAAAAATGATAACGGTGATGCAAGAACAGCTTTCTTGGATAAAATTTTCTTACATCCTGTACTTGGTTTAGTCATCCTAACGCTTACCATGTTTGTCATGTTCCAAGCCGTTTTTATCTGGGCACAACCTTTTATCTCATTAATTGAAAATGCAATTGCTTGGTTAGGTAATACAATTGGCCCGCTTATTACTCATCCATTACTTAGAAGTCTTATTGTTGATGGGGTAATCGCTGGATCGGGTAGTGTTTTGGCTTATATGCCGCAGATCCTTATCTTATTCTTCTTTATTTTAATTTTAGAAGAATCAGGTTATTTGCCACGAGCAGCATTCCTTTTGGATAAATTAATGTCCAAAGCTGGTTTAAGTGGACGTTCCTTTATTCCACTATTGTCTAGTTTTGCCTGTGCTATTCCTGGTGTCATGGCAACACGAAGCATTAGTTCGGAAAGAGATCGTCTAGCAACCATTATGATTGCGCCATTAATGACTTGTTCTGCAAGATTACCTGTTTATGCTTTGCTAATTGCGGCATTCATTCCAAACAAATTAGTTTATGGTTGGTTGAGCCTACAAGGTTTAGTTCTTTTTGGACTATATATGGCTGGAATTGTTTCAGCATTATGTGTTTCTTTATTTTTGAAACTAGTTAGAAAAGATAAAACAGAAAGTATTTTTATCTTTGAGTTGCCTACTTATCGATTGCCAGATATTCGAAACGTTGCATTAGGACTTTATGATCGAGCTACGATCTTTCTAAAAAGAGTTGGTGGTATTATCGTAGCATTATCTATATTGCTTTGGGTGTTGGTTACGTTCCCTCAACCACCTGAGCATGCCACGATGCCTGCTATCAACTATAGTTTAGCTGGACAACTTGGACACATTATTCAGCCTATATTTGCACCTATTGGCTTTACTTGGGAAATCTGTATCGCATTAATTCCTGCTATGGCTGCAAGGGAAGTTGTCATTGCTGCTTTAGGTGTAATTTATGCTATGTCTGGAGATGAAGATACTGTAACTCAAACATTGTTGAGTCAAATCTCTGGTCCTGATGGTTGGGGGCTAGCTACAGGGATGTCATTATTAGTTTGGTACATTTTCGCACCACATTGTCTTGCAACATTAGCGACCATTCGTCGTGAAACTGGTAGCTGGAAACAGCCTGTTATTATGGCGACTTACTTATTTGGGCTTGCGTATTTCTTTGCCTTCATTACATATCAGCTTATTAGTAGACTTTAATCAAAATAAGAATATTTCATAAAGAAAAATGGATGCCTTCGCATCCATTTTTCTTTTAAGTATCAAACTGATTATGAGCTTTTTTTCACAGCAACAATAATCTGACTCTCACCCTCTATTTTTAATTCGAAGTCAACCTTTTCCCCTACAGTTAAACCATTCAATAATGCTGGATCTGCAACTTTAAAGCCCATGGTCATTGCAGGCCATTTAATTGCAGGAATTGCTTCATGGTCGAGTGTTAGAATATTTTCTTTCGTATCAATAGCAGTAATCACACCAACAGCTTGAGCTGTTGCAACTGTAGATGACTCTTTACTCATCTGCTCCATCGGTGCTTCCGCTTTCTTTTGCTCTGATGCCTCATTTTTGCTACATGCACTTAACGCAGCAACAGTTGCAACAAGAGCCACAATTTTCATAAATTTCAACATAATAAAACCTCTTTTGACGAAATAATAAAACTATCAATTCTTTGATAGTTTTCTTTTGATTAAAAGCTGATATGCCGCAGGGATAACAAACATAGATAAGAGAGGGGCTGAAATCATCCCCCCAACCATAGGTAAAGCAATACGACTCATTAATTCAGAACCTGTTCCAGTCCCCAACAGAATAGGGATTAACCCCGCCAAAATGACAGCGACTGTCATTGCTTTAGGGCGAACACGTAGCACGGCTCCTGTATGAATTGCCTTATTGAGTTGTTGCTCTGTTAAGGATGCCGTTGAAGAAGATAGGCTTTGCTGTGCATGCTCAATTGCTTGCTTTAAATAGAACAACATGACTACACCAAACTCTGCGGCAACACCAGCAAGTGCAATAAAACCAACAGCAATCGCAACCGAAAAGTGATAATCACTCAAGTACATAGCCCAAATACCACCAATCAAGGCAAAAGGTAGTGTTGCCATAATCAGAACAGCATCTTGTACTTGCCTAAAAATCAAATAGAGCAATAGAAAAATGATCATCAAAGTAATTGGAATAACAACTTTTAAGCGAGCATTCGCACGCTCCATGAACTCAAACTGTCCTGAATAGCTAATGCTCATGGCAGAAGAACGTTTTACTTTTTGGTCTATGGCCTGCTTCAAATCTTGTACAACCGAAGCTAAGTCACGTCCTTGTACATCGACATAGATCCAACCACTTGGACGGGCATTCTCACTTTTAAGCATTGGCGGCCCATCTGTAATTTGAATATTAGCAACACTACTCAAGACTATTTGTTGACCAGATTCAGTTAGAATCGGTAAATTTCTTAAGGCTTCCAGTGAATCTCGAATCTCTCGTGGGTAACGTACATTAATGGGATACCGTGCCAAGCCTTCAACAGTTTCACCAATATTTTCCCCGCCAATCGCTGATGAGACGATTTGCTGTACATCTTTAATATTGAGACCATATCGCGCAGCCTGCATACGGTTAATATCAACATCAACATATCGACCACCTGTGAGCCGTTCAGCTAAAGCTGAACTAACACCGGGCACCTGTTTAGCCACTTGTTCAATTTGCTGTGCTACCCGATCAATATCTTGCAGATCATTTGCTGAAACCTTAATCCCGATTGGACTTTTCACCCCAGTTGCCAACATATCAATCCGGTTACGGATAGGTGGCACCCAAATGTTTGTTAAACCCGGTACTTGGACTGCCTTATCTAGTTCTTTTATCAATTTGTCAGGTGTCATACCTGAACGCCATTCAGACCGTGGTTTGAACTGAATCGTGGTTTCAAACATTTCTAATGGTGCAGAATCTGTGGCTGACTCTGCGCGACCAGCTTTACCGAATACTGTTGCAACTTCAGGAACGGTTTTAATCATTCGATCAGTCTGTTGGAGTAGCTCAGAAGCTTTTGCTGCGGACAATCCCGGTAAAGCTGAAGGCATATACAGTAAATCACCTTCATCCATATTGGGTAGAAACTCCCCACCTAACCGTGTTAAAGGGAAAAGACTAATAAGGAAAATTAGCAATGCACCAAGTAAAATTGTCTTTGGATGAGCTAAAACCTTATCCAACATAGGGCTGTATATTTTGATCAGAAAACGGTTCAGTGGATTACGCTGTTCAGAAGGTAATTTCCCTCGAATCCAATAACCCATTAAAACGGGAATCAAGGTAATGGATAAACCTGCTGCTGCTGCCATTGCATAGGTTTTAGTAAATGCCAGTGGTGAGAACAAGCGACCTTCTTGTGCCTGTAAAGTAAAAATAGGAATGAAGGATAAGGTAATGATGAGTAGACAGAAAAATAAAGTTGGCCCGACCTCACTGGCAGAACGTGTAATGATGTTCCAACGGACTTGTGCTTCCAAGACTTGCTCAGGATGTTCGTGTTGCCAAGTTTCGATATGCTTATGTGCATTTTCAACCATTACAATTGCGGCATCGACCATAGCGCCAATCGCGATAGCAATACCACCCAACGACATGATATTGGCATTTAGCCCTTGATAATGCATCACCAAGAAAGCAGATAAAATCCCAAGCGGCAAAGAAACAATAGCCACCATTGCTGAACGTAAATGCCAGAGGAATAGTCCACAGACTAAAGCCACCACAATAAACTCTTCAATTAATTTATGGCTGAGATTTTCTACTGCTCTATCAATCAATTGACTGCGATCATATACAGGAACAACTTGTACACCTTTCGGTAGACTTTGTTGTAATTCAGCTAGCTTCGCTTTCACAGCAGTAATCGTTTCACGTGCATTTTTACCTGCTCGTAAAATCACGACACCCCCAACCGTTTCACCTTGCCCATTCAATTCACTGATGCCACGACGCATTTCTGGACCAAGTTGAATAGTTGCAACATCACCTAAAGAAACAGGAACACCGAAACTATTTGTTCGTAAAGGAATTTGGCGAAAATCATCTAAAGTTTTTAAATAACCAGAAGCCCGCACCATATATTCCGTTTCAGCCATTTCCAGAACTGAACCACCAGTTTCCTGATTAGCTTTTTGAATCGCCTCAATGACATTGTTTTGTGTGACACCTAAAGTAGCCATCTTGCTTGGGTCTAAGACAACCTGATATTGCTTAACCATTCCCCCAATTGTGGCAACTTCAGCCACGTTAGGTAATGTCTTCAGTTCATACTTTAAAAACCAGTCTTGTATGCTTCTCAGCTCCGAAAGATCATGCTGTCCTGTTGGGTCTACTAATGCATATTCATAAACCCAACCAACGCCAGTGGCATCTGGTCCCAATGAAGATTTCGCATTTGCAGGCATTTTCCCTTGAATTTGATTTAGATACTCCAATACACGAGAACGGGCCCAGTAAAGGTCAGTATGTTCATCAAAGATGACATAAACAAATGAGTCACCAAAAAAAGAATAACCGCGAACAGTTTTAACACCGGGCACCGATAACATGGTTGTTGTTAAAGGGTAGGTCACCTGATTTTCAACAATTTGTGGTGCCTGACCAGAAAAATTAGTTCGAATAATTACTTGTACATCAGACAAATCTGGTAATGCATCGACCGGAGTATTCTTTACGGCCCAAGTTCCCCAAGCAGCCAGAATTAAAGCGGCCAACAGGACAAATACACGATTTGCAATTGAAAAACGAATAATACGGGCAATCATAATCGTCCTCCCGTTTAGTTCTTCATAGATGTCATAGACATCTTGGAAATGTCAGAAATAACGTAAGTATCTCTAGCATGTGTAAAACTAAAACGGACCTGATCGCCTTGCTGAATTTGGGTAAATGGTTGCACTGGTTGTTTAAAGCTCATAGTCATAGCCCCCCAACCCAACTCAGGAATCGCCTGATGTGAAATGGTAATGTCTTGAGCTGTGACTTTTTCAACTTTACCAATGCCTTGATATATTGATGTCTTAACCACTTGAGATGAAGTCTTCGATTGTCCAGTGTTCAGCTTATCCAATACACCTTGTAAATTTGCTTCAGAATCAATCAGGAATTGCCCTGAAATTACCACCTTCTGACCAGCTTTCAACCCTTTTAGAATTGCAATTTTATTGCCATCACTTTGACCTAACTGTACTACAACAGGTTCAAAACGCCCTTGCTCATGTCCCACAATGACAACGTTCCGAGTACCTGTACGTATAACAGCTTGCTCTGGTATAACTAAATTGCTTTGTGGGTTGTTGGAGAATTTAACGGAAGCAAACATTCCCGGCTTGAGCAATCCCTCTCTATTGGGCAACTCAATACGAACTTTTATGGTTCTACTCGTGCTATCCAAAGTTGGTAAAATATCAATGACTTTACCGGACACTATTTGAGGATATGCAACAAAAGTAGCTTCAACTTTCATTCCCCGTTTTATCCCGGCAATTTGTGCTTCTGGAACAGATGCTTCTAACCAGATTGGGCTTATCCCCTTGATGGTGACAAGCGTTTGCCCCATAGCTAAAGCCATTCCATTGCGGACTTCTAACGAATCAATAAATCCACTTACAGGTGCACTTAAAGTCATATTGGATTGCACTCGATGTGTCCGCTCGACTTGATTAATCACATTTTGTGGGATTCCTAAAAGCTGTAAACGTTGTCGGCTTGCCTGAATAAGAGAACGATCTCTTGTTCGGAGTACAGCTAGAAATTCAGTTTGTTCTCCTGTCCATTCAGGTATTGAAATATCAGCTATGGGACTGCCTTGCGTCACCATATCCCCAACAGCATGTCCGTACACTCGTTGGACGAAACCACTTGCTCTTGTTTGTAAAATAGCTACCTGTCGTTCATTGGTCTGCAATATACCATTGGTTAACAAAGTATTTCCCATCACAGCTTGTTCGACTGAAGCATAACGAATTGCTAAATTTTGTTGGAGGGATGGATCAATCTTAACCGCAGGATAACTGTCTTCAGTCATCGTAGTATTTTCATCTGCATATTTAGGAACCAGTTGCATGTCCATAAATGGCGATTTCCCCGGTTTATCAAAATGCTGTTCAGGCTTCATTGGGTCGTACCAATACAACACTTTGGCAGCCTGTTGCGGACCTGATTGAGGATTGTATTTCTGATGTGCAATCCAGTATCCAGCACCACCACCCGCAGCCAGACTAATTACCGCAACGCCCATGACAGTAACTGCTAATTTATTTCTTAACATTATGGCTGCCCCTCAACATGGTTTAAGGTCGGTTCTTCAAAGGCATAATAAAGTTGGGCTTTAGTCACAGCCTGTTGCTGTTGGAGATCAATGAGACGCAAACGCTGTTCTAAAAGAGCTTGTCGAGCAGCAATAACATTAGACAAATTACTTTTACCTGCTTGATAGCTTGCCAACTGTAAACCCACTTTTTGTTTAGCGAGTGGAATACTTGTTTGCATCGCACGTCTAATTTGCTGATCAAGTGCATCAAGATCGGATAACCCATCATCTAGCATAGTGAGATGGTCACGGTATTGGACTTCTTGATCGGCGGTAATCCTGTTTTGTTCGGCTAAAGCTGCCTGAATGAGTGGACTACTACGTCTTTTTGAAAAGACAGGAAGCTCTGTTGTTAGTTGCACCCCGATCATATCGCCAAATTCGGGTGCTCGATGCTGATAAGCAAGTTCAATACCCCAATCTGGTTTCTGTAAAGCCTGAGCTTGCTTCAGTTTTGCTTCAGCAGTTTGCTTTTCTGCCTGAAATGCTTTTAATTCAGGATGTTGATGCAAATGATGATATAGCTTTGATGTATCAAGGTAGATAGATGGTGCTTGGTCAGGTAAGGTTTCAATTTGAGAGAGATTTTCAGTAGGTTCTGCACTGACTAACCGATGCAACTCTAACTTGGCTTTATTTAAATCACGAAGTAAATCATCCTTCTGGTCAAGCAATACCGTGGCTTCTTGTCTTGGATCAAGTGCATCGGCAATGATTGTACGACCAGAGATGACCTGTGTTTGAGTAATTTGAGAAAGTAATCGATTCTCTGAAAACAGTTCATCATATAGTGCTAATTTACGTTCAAGATAAAAGCGCTTAAGCCAAGCAGATGCGACTTTCTGACGTACCTCAATACGCAGAATCTCAGTTTGAGCATTGGCCGAACCTAGTTCAGCTTTTGCTAAATCGACCTCAGCTTGTCTTTTGGCACGATTTGGAAAATCTTGCATCACGCCAATTTTTTGCATAGTCATACCTTCGCGTGTGACTGACCATGCGGCATCGCCGGATACAGGGTAATTATCTAAACCTACAAATAATTTAGGGTTGGGTAAAATACCTGAAGCTGAAACCATATTTTCAGCCCCTTCAATCCTTGCACTATTTGCTCTTAGGGTAGGTGCATATTGCTCAGCAAGCTTCATAGCTGTATTCAAAGTTAATGGCTCAGCATAAGCCTGACCATAGACCAGACAGAAACAGATAGTAGCTATTGGCCATCTCTTACGATGAGATTTCTTTTCTTTATAAATATTCATATTTTTTGCTCTAAAATGTTTACGCGCACGCGCAGAACATTCATAGAAAATTCTATGAATGATAGAGGACTATCAAATTAGTTAGAGCGTGGAGGCTTCCATAAACCCGAAGGGTATGGAGAAGGAAGATTTTGATCTAAAGAGTAAAAAGCTGAGCGCTCTATAGGAAAGGAAACCATTGAGTGCAAAATACCCTGAACGTCATTAGCATATACAAGCTTGGTAAAAGACATAATGCAATCTTGTTCAGACAGACAGGATGGATCATGCAGAGTTTTTTTGGACTTTGCTTCTCCTTTCATACAATCAGTATGCATCATATTCTGATTTTTCGACTCTTCCATTTGCATGGATTGCATCTGTTCAGATGGCATTAAACATCGTTTATGTACAGACGAGGCAACAGCAGCCGATCCTACTAACAGGATAGCAAACGATAAAAACAGCGATAGGCATGTTTTTAACCACTGCATAGACATAGACCAAATTTTAAGCTTTTTTAGTTTTACAGAATTGAATCGTAATAGCAACAATTTCATGAATAGTAGCCGAAACTACTATTCATGATTTCAAGTTATAGTATTTTAAAATACCAATTCGATGCCTGCACCATATTTCCATCCTTTTTCGGACTCAGTTGCTTCTTGCACGTTAGTTGCTTTTTGTCCTTTTTCATATTGGTAAGCAACATCCACAAAAGGTCTGACTCTTTTAGTGACTTCATATCGGGTTTTAATACCGGTTTTTAGTTCAGACAAACCTGATTTTGCAGCATAGTTAGAATCATCGCTAAATACAGCATCTACTTCAAGATAAGGTTGTGTGATCAATTTCTGGGTTAACAGGAAATCACGCTCGACTTCTAAGCTTGCCCCCCAAAAATTATTCTCACCACCGTACAAATAAGCTTGGGTTTCAAAGAAATATGGAGCTAATCCCAACACGCCAACAACACCATCAACCCGATCGCTGTTGCTGTTATTTTTATCTTCACTGTATCTCACCCCAGCCTGTACATCCCAAAAGGGTGCTACATTACGGCTATAAAGCGCAGATACATCATATTTTGGATCATGACTTTCTGCTTTATCCAAATTTGCTTCAATAAATAGGCGATTTTCATCTGTACCTATCAATGTTTCAATTTTCGATCCTAAAGCACCTTTGCCATCTTCATCCACAGTCCACTCATTCTCAAACTTAGTCATTTGGAAAACTTGTCCACCATGTTCTTTCAGATGTTTATCATGATTTCGGTTATTAGAAGTTTCGGCTTCCAGGCCTATACCATTATCTCCATCATTACCAGAAGTTGAATTTTGGTAAGTATTACGATCAACATAACCTAATCCACCAGGCTCTTTTAACAGCATTTTCATACTCTCGGACTGAGAGGATTTAGTACTACTATCCATGCTTTGAACAGCAGTATCATTTGCAAAAGCTACACCTGATAATCCAATTAAAGCTATAGATAAAAATGTCTTAGAATATATTTTTTTAGTGGTGCGCATGTTGATTTACCCCCTTATCATTAGTATTAGGTTGAGCAACAACATCTTTCGAATCAGTACTATTACTATCGACATTTGCCACAATAAGTTTATTCATCATTCCAGCAGACATGTGATAGAGCAAATGGCAATGGATAGCCCATTCACCTAACTCATCAGCCGTTAATAAAGTTGTAACTGTTTTACCTGGTGGAACAATTACTGTATGTTTATTCGGCATATTGCTAGGATCTTGGCCATTTTCCAGTTGCATAAACATGCCATGTAAATGCATTGGATGAGCCATCATACTATCGTTAACAAATTTCAAGCGTATACGCTCACCATATTTCACTTTAAATGGTTCAGTTTCATTAAACTTCTTACCATTAATTGTCCAAATATAGCGCTCCATATTTCCACCTAAGCGGATTTCAATTTCACGTTCTGGAGCACGGGTATCTTTTTGGGGGGTTAAAGATTGTAAATCACTATATTGAAGTGCTTTTAGACCAGCTGGTGTTGATGCATTCGCCCATCCGTAAACCACTTGATCAGATCCAGAAGAGCTTACTGTTTTTGAAGGCATATCATGATCCATACCTTTCATTGAAGACATATCATGATCCATACCTTTCATTGAAGACATATCATGATCCATACCTTTCATTGAAGACATATCATGATCCATTCCCATATCTTCCATCGTCAGTAAAGCACGGGGACGAGGTGTCGGCATCGTAGTACTTTTTACAAGTGAAGTATTTTCATCATGTAATGTACCAATAGAAAAACCACTTCGATCAATAGATTCAGCTTCAATCTGATAATTTGCTTGTTTCGGTTCTACAATAACATCATAAGTCTCAGCTGTTCCTATCCGGAATTCATCCACTGGCACGGGTTTTACTGGTTGTCCATCTGCGCTGACTACTGTCATTTTCAGATTAGGAATTCTTACATCGAACAAAGACATTGCCGAGGCATTAATAAACCGAAGACGTACTTTTTCTCCAGCTTTAAAATTTCCAGTCCAATTTTGTTCTGGAGTCTTACCATTCATTAAAAACGTATAGTTTGTTACATCAGACATATCTGTCTTAAGCATTCGCATCTGATTCCACATGGAACGATCTTTCCATGTTGCCTTTAAACCGTCTCTTTTAATCTGCCTAAAAACATCAAAAACTGTTTCTCTTCGATTCTGGTAGTAATCAGCTTCTTTCTTGAGATTACTCATAATCTGACCACTAGTAGAGTTGTGAAAATCAGAGAGTAAGACTACGTAATCTCTATCAGCTTTTTCTCCGGCCGTTAAAGGTACTTTATTTTTGGGATAAATGACTAAAGGGCCATACAGACCATCTTGCTCTTGACCTTTACTATGCGAGTGATACCAATAGGTTCCATTCTGACGAACCTTGAATTTATATTCATAGGTTTTATTTGGTGCAATACCATCAAACTGGTTGAACCCAGGTACTCCATCCATGATGCCAGGTAAAATTAAACCATGCCAATGAATTGAAGAATCTTGGTTTTTCAACTTGTTGTGTACACGAATAACGGCATCATCGCCTTCCTCAAACTCAAGAAGAGGCGCAACAAACTTACCATTTACAGTAATTCGTTTTAGAGGCTTTCCTGTAATATTCACCGTCTGTTCAGCAATTGTTAAATCATATTCTTTAACCGCTGCCATAACCCAAGTCGACGAAAACAATCCGACTCCTATTAAAAGGACATGACTTAATTTTCTAGACATTTATTTTCACCTATCTATAGTTAATTGAGGGCTAAGCAGGTGGATAAAATACTTTTCCCTCAATATCTTATTTCGCGTATTAATTATTTATTTGGCATATTCATTTGAGAATGGTCCATCTCACCCATTTTAGAATGATCCATATTCATCATCTTAGAATGGTCCATATTCATCATCTTAGAATGGTCCATTTGGGACATATCAGACATTTGGCTGTGATCATGCTGACTATGATTCTGTTGATTTTCCTTATCTTCTTTCATATCACAAGGTTTTTTGCATTTCTCTTGCGCTTTTGAATTTACTTTAACTTCTGTACTTAAAGTATTTTTCTGTTGAGCATCAGCAGCCCAAGATTGGCTTCCAGCAATTAAAGTCCCAACACACATAAAAGCAGTTAAGCCACGACGGAATAGAGTTTTCATTGATTGCTCCAAAAATAAATTTTATATAACTAACTTATAGGTTGGAACCGGACATCTATGTGACTTGAAAATGACATTTTTGTAATCTACATCGCATCCTGTATTTATAACGTTATTATGGTCTTAATATGCGATACGGGGCTTAATAAATGAGAATCTTACTAGTTGAAGATGAACAAAAAACTGGTGATTATCTAAAGCAAGGTCTTTCTGAAGCAGGATATATTACAGACTGGGTTACAGATGGCTTATCAGGTAAACATCAAGCTCTTTCAGAAGAATACGATCTAATTATACTAGATGTAATGTTACCGAAGTTAGATGGCTGGAATATCATTAATGATATTCGCAAAAGTGGCAAAACTATGCCTATCCTTTTTCTCTCAGCTCGTGATCAAATTGAAGATAGAGTTAAAGGCCTGGAACTAGGAGCTGATGATTATCTCGTTAAGCCTTTTGCTTTTGCAGAACTTCTTGCCCGAATTAAAACCTTACTTCGTCGCGGTCAACAAAAGGAAGATAGCAATATTATTACAATTGCTGATCTTGAACTTGATCTTCGTAAACGTCGCGTCACACGTGCTGGACAAAGAATTGACCTTACAGCTAAAGAGTTCGCATTGATGGAATTATTTATGCGTAGACGTGGAGAGATTCTACCTCGTGCTCTTATTGCTTCTCAAATATGGGATATGAATTTTGATAGTGATACCAATGTTGTAGAAGTCGCTATTAAACGTCTAAGAAATAAAATAGATAGTAATTTCAGTCCTAAGTTGATCCAAAACATCCGCGGAATGGGGTATGTCTTAGAGGTAGAAGATGACTCATAAACTGTTTAATGCGATCAGTTTCCGTATTGCGATCATTTTTTCATTATCTACCATTATTATCTTAATGATTATGGGGCTGGTCATTCATCAGCTTGTTATGCATCATTTTGAAACTCAGGACCGCACTCAGCTAGAAGGGAAAATTCAGCTTTTAGAAAATTTACTGGAACAGAATCCGAAAAACACCGATGAACTAAAGATATATTTAAAAGATGCTTTAGTTGGTCATCATGATCTAATTGTCCAGATTGAACGCCCAACTGGCCAAATCATTTTTAGTTCAGCCCCTGCCGTTATAAAGGCTCAAACATTAGTAAAGTCTAAACATATCCCTTGGATAGAGTGGGAAATTCAAAATAAAACATACCGTGGCTTAGTTTATAAAAAATCGTTTGATAAAAATATGAGTGTTCCAACTGCTCAAATTATTGTTGGAATCGATACCTCCGAACATCAACATTTTTTAAACGACTTTAGACGACAATTGTTATATATCGGAGTTGTGGGCACAATTTGTTTAATGTTTTTAGGTTGGTTTGCCGCATGGAGGGGCTTACGTCCAGTTCAGAAAATGGCAAAAGTTGCAGAAGGCATTTCAGCTCAGCATCTATCTGAACGATTAGCGGTCGATAATACACGCACTGAACTAAAATCATTAGCCATAGCCTTTAACGATATGTTAGATCGGCTAGAAACGGCTGTAGAAAAACTCTCAGATTTTTCATCTGATCTGGCCCATGAAATTAGAACACCTATTAATAATTTAATGACTCAAACTCAAGTATGTTTATCTCGTAGTCGGGATATTAATACTTATCAGGAAGTCCTCTTTTCTAATCTGGAAGAGTTTGAACGTTTGGCTCGAATGGTTTCAGATATGTTATTTCTTGCAAAGGCAGAGCATGGCCTACACTTACCAAACCTACAACAGGTCAGCCTAGTAAAAGAGATTTCTGCTTTATTTGACTTCTATGATGCTATCGCTGCTGAAAAGGGAATGTCCCTAGAACAAAGTGGACAAGGATACGTAAAAGGCGATCCCTCAATGTTACGTCGTGCACTGAGTAATTTACTATCAAATGCGATCAAATATGGTAAACCTGATTCAATAATTAAGATTAATTGCCGACAAAATATTGATACCACTATATTCACAATCGAAAATGAAAGCTCACCAATAACATCTGAACAGCTGAATCGATTATTTGACCGTTTTTACCGTACGGATGTATCCAGACAAAGAGTTGAGGAAGGCACAGGTTTAGGTCTAGCAATTACCAAGTCAATTCTTGATGTACATGGCGCAACGATTCAAGCAGACTATAACAACGGTCGGATAGTTTTTAAAATAACTTTTAAAAACTAATTTTTGTAAATAAAAGACAACTGACTACTCATTTCCAGTATCTAAAAAATTATGAGTAGTCAGAAAATGATCCTTTCTTAACTACGTAGCCTTAAAGCATTACCAATAACCGATGCTGAACTTAGGCTCATTGCTAAAGCTGCGATCATAGGAGAAAGTAGCCAACCAGTAAATGGATATAAAATACCCGCGGCTAAAGGGATGCCTAATGCATTATAAAGGAATGCAAACATCAGGTTTTGCTTCATATTTTTAATAGTGGCCTCTGACAGGGAGCGAGCGATCTCTATACCTCGTAAATCACCTTTGACTAAAGTGACTTGAGCACTATTCATAGCCACATCTGTTCCAGTCCCCATTGCAATACCAATATCCGCTTGAGCTAAAGCTGGGGCATCATTGATACCGTCACCTGCCATTGCAACCATTCTTCCTTCTTTTTGTAATTTATTAACCAGTTCCAGTTTATCTGCTGGTTTAACTTCTCCGTAAACTTCATCAATACCTAATTTAGCTCCAACTGATTTTGCAGTAGTTAAACCATCTCCTGTGGCCATTATAATTCTTAATCCAGAATTCTTCAGAGCATGCACAGCTTCAGGTGTACTGACTTTGATTGGATCTGAAACAGCCAATAGTCCTACGAGCGTCCCATCAACAGCCAAATGCATAACACTTGCGCCTTCTGCTCTTAATTGCTCAGCTTGAGGGATATATGTATCAACTGATATGCCGAGTTGTTCCATTAAAGCTGTATTGCCTAATGATAATTGTTGTCCATCTAACTCACCCTTAACACCAATTCCAGAACCTGACTCAAAATATGTTGGTGTTGTTAGTACAAGATTTCTTTCACGGGCAGCCTGTACAATTGCATCCGCTAATGGATGTTCACTACCTTGATCCAAGCTGGCAGCTAATCTGAGAACTTCATTTTCTTCATATCCAGATAAAGCAATGACCTTATCAAATGAGGGGCGACCTTCTGTTAAGGTCCCTGTTTTATCAATAATTAATGTATCAATCTTACGTAAATTTTCTATTGCTGCAGCATCACGGAAGAGTACGCCATTGGATGCACCACGACCCGTTGCCACCATGATTGACATTGGTGTGGCTAATCCTAAAGCACACGGACAAGCAATAATTAAAACTGCGACAGCATTGATTAGTCCGTATACCCAACTCGGTTCTGGTCCAAATATTCCCCACCCAAAAAAGGTAAGGATAGATATACCGATCACCACCAGTACAAACCAGCCAGCTACCTGATCTGCCATTCTTTGCATAGGGGCTTTAGAACGCTGAGCTTGCGCTACCATTTGAACTATCTGTGAAAGTACTGTTGAAGAACCGACCTTTTCCGAACGTATCACTAATGAACCGTTCATATTCATTGTCGCACCGATTACTTGGTCACCTATACGTTTTGTTACTGGAACTGGCTCTCCCGTTAACATTGATTCATCAATAGAACTTGAACCTTCTGTAATTATTCCATCAACGGGGACCTTCTCACCTGGTCGTACTCTCAGTAAATCTCCAACATGTACATGGGAAAGTGGGATATCTTCCTCTGTGCCATCTTCATTAATTTTTCTTGCGGTTTTCGGTGCCAACCCAAGTAAAGATTTTATTGCTGACGAAGTTTGCGAACGTGCCTTTAACTCAAGAACTTGACCTAATAAGGTCAGTGAAATAATTGCGGCTGTTGCCTCAAAATATACAGCAACACGCCCCATAGAGATGAAAGACGCTGGGAAAACTTGTGGGGCTAGGGTTCCAACGACACTATAAATAAATGCAGCTCCAGTCCCAATTCCAATTAAAGTCCACATATTCGGACTACGATTTAAAATTGAATGCCAACATCTAACAAAAAATGGCCAACCTGCCCAAAAGACGATAGGTAAAGTAAGAACAAGTTCAATCCAGCTTTGTACCTTCATCTCAAACCAGTTCAACTGATGACCAAACATCGCCAAAAATATGATAATGAGGGTTAACGGTAAGGTGTACCAAAATCTTCTTTTGAAATCTTTAAGTTCAGGATTATCATCGGCTTCATCTAGATTGGGAAGTAATGGTTCTAGTGACATACCGCAAATCGGACAGTTACCAGGATGATTTTGTCGGATCTCCGGATGCATTGGGCAAGTATAAATTGATGAGGTATTTACACTATCTGAGTGTGTATCCATCTTATTTAGGGAGACATTTTCGGAAACAGATCTATCTTCTTTAGCAATGTAAAAAGTAGGATCATGCTTAAATTTTATCTGACATTTTTCACTACAAAAGTAAAAAGTCTTATTGCCAACTTGTTCATGAAATTTAGATTCTTCTGTTACAGCCATGCCGCAGACAGGATCCTTTAGTACGTTATTTATAGTTTTCTTTTCATGATGATGGTCCATATAGAAACCTCCTTCATATTTGATTTTAAAAAATTAATTACCTTCGTGCAGAAATACATTTCTGATTATTTGAGTATTTAATGAACATTACTCTTGATAAAGTCAGTGTAACACTTGTGAGTTTTTAATTCTAAAAATGACAAAAATGTAATTTTGGAGTCATCAAGACGTTGCTCTCTTTCTTAAATAATAAGCATACAAAGAGTGATGACCAACTCGATCAATTTAGGAATTTCACTGGGTCATTACTTAGCACGTACTAATTTTTAAAAGGTGATGAAATGAAAATTTTCCAAAATAAAGTGTCAGCTCTACGTAATGTACTAGTAGGTGCGACTATGGTTGTAGCTGCTTCAAGCGCATTTGCTCATGTCAAACTTGAAAGTGCCACTCCAGCTATTAATGCATCTGTAGCAAGTCAGCCAAAAAATATAACTTTAAATTTTGGTGAAGAAGTCATGTTAATGAATGTCAAATTACTTGATGCTCAACGTAAAGACATCCCTTTAACTTATCAGATAACTCATGATTTAAAAAAATCATTTGAAGTAGCAGTACCTAAACTTAAGAAAGGTAAATACACAGTGGTTTGGACCACAATGGGTACTGATGGCCATAACATGAATGGCGAATATAGCTTCACTATTAAATCAGCGAAATAACTATAGAGCATCAATAGTCTATATGCCAGCAGCTTGCTGGCATATTGCTATCGCAGGGAGGAAAAATATGAATCCTGAAACTTGGATATATGCAACGTGGCTGATTAAAGTCGTTTTATATTTAGGAATAGCATTTGTTGTTGGTGGTGCCTTTAGCTATTTTCTACTGGGACGTTATGTAGAAATCAGGGAAACTCTTCTAAAGTACATTACTATTGGTGCAGGATTAGGCTTTATTTCAAGCACTTTAGGCTTCTTTGTTCTTATAGGAAGTTTTGCCAATACAGGTCTTTCAGGAATGTGGGACAGTAACTACATTAATATCTTAATAAATACTCCCACTGGGCATATCCATATCATCCGCTCAGTTAGTTTTGCACTTTTATTGTTATTTATGATCGTAAAGCTTAGTAAAGGGACTATCCAAGTTTCCAAAGTAGAAGGAACAATTTTTACCATCCTACTTATCCCCATGGTTTTTAGTTTTTCACAATTAGGCCATGTCACAAACTTGCCCTTTTTCGCTCAATTCTTATTATCAATACATGTCCTTGTAATGTCCTTATGGATGGGATCACTTTTTCCTTTATGGAAAACAAGTAAAAAAATTACTGGTCTTCCATTAAAAGATCGCATGCACTTATTTGGGAGAATCGCAGCATTTGTTGTGGGAATACTACTCGCTTGTGGTGCTAGTATTGCTCTGTTACTCATTAAAGATTTCAATACTCTACTAAATACTCCTTATGGGCATGGTTTTATTATTAAGATCGCATTTGTTCTAAGCATTTTATTATTAGCTGCTTTCAACAAATGGTATTTTACCCCTCGCTTACAAGACCCGAAATTTGCCAGACAGTTGGGCTATGCCATTTTATTTGAAATGTCATTAGGCCTAATGATCCTTTTAACGACTGGATATATTACAACTGTAGTGGGAATTGATTAAATAGGTATATAGTAATTTAAAAAAGTAAAATGAAAAAAATTATCTGATTCTGCTTGATTTCATCATTGGTTCAATCCTTGATATTTTTTCTAACTCCATAAGCTTTACTATTGTAAGTAGAGTGTAGTGTAAGACTGTAGAGTCTCAGATCTTTTAAAATATAGGGGTAAAATTACTTACCCCATAATCTGCCCATGTTTTTATAAATTAATTACATGATTTTCTGTAATTCATGTATAAATAAACTTAAACAAATAATCATAACTTATACAACCATTCTTAGTGCCTGTTCCAGCCCGCGTTGTTTAAGGTTGGCTCCTACCCCAAACCATGCTGAATCTAATCGGTGATCTTTTGAGATCGCACGTCGCTCATGATCAACAAACTCGGTAATACTACAAAGCAGTCCATACGCCGTATCTTTAGCTGAAGCTAACTCGGCACCACGACCATGCCCGTTAAACATGGTCATGACCTTAGACATCGCACGTCCATTTGGCTCAGTTTTATTGTCGGTTTTGGATGAGTTGATTTGTTTAGGCGTAGCTACATTACGGTAGAACTGAATGATACTTTCATCTTGTTCAGCAATATTCAGGTTTGTATTATTGAACACTGCATCGAAGTAAGCTGCTGCTTCCTGCTGGGTGACTTTACGCTGGCTGAGCTGCTTCATTTCATACATGTGCTCGTCCCATGCATGAACCGAAATACCCAATTGCTGTTTAATCTTTTCAGCATCAAACTTGGTACTGTGTGGAACTTTCACCACACCTGCACTACTATTCTGCCCACGTAAGGCAATCGCTAAGGTGTTATTACACACCACACGTACACTTGTAAATTGCGCCGTGGTGGCTAATGTCCCATCACATGCTGTTGCCAGAAGGATATAACCATTACTCACATCCTTTCCTTTCAGTGCTGTTGATTGTCCAGTCGTAGCCAGTGCCCAGAACTTACGACCACCTTTCAATACCCCTGCTGTTTCCAGTTCAAAGCCTGATTGTTCTGTCAGGTCTTTATAGAAGTTTAATATCTCCATCGGTTGCACCTCCTGATAACGCTGACTTACCACTGATAGCGGCGCATGAGTATCTGAACGATAAAGGACTCTCTGATCTTCATACGGCATGATGATGTTTTGTCCACGTTCATTTTTTGTCATATAGCTGACATTGGATGATTCAATTCGCCAATCCATCCCTGCTTGTTGTGCCCATACTTCTAAAGGTTGATTTCTAGTGAGTTGATTGCCCAAACCATGCCAAGGGGTTTGACCTACAAAAGCCATTGTTTCAACTTGATGTGCCATGATGTTTTTCCTATTAAGTGATTTAAATAATTTGATTAAGAGTTTGGGATGAAGTTAAGAAAAGCTTGATTGCTGGATTTCAAAATGTTGCAGACACTGCTCACACTGATAATGCAAGGACACTGTATTGTCTTGATGCTGGACGTAGAGCAGAAACATGCCCCCTACAACTAAACCAACAAAGCCACCGACTAGTGGGTGAATAGGACTACGTTTTGACAATTGCATACAGGCTGCTGCCAGAGACATGGGGGAGAATGATGAAAGTTTTGCAAATACACCTTGATGGCTTTGTTCTGACTGCCGTAGTAATTTCAGATGTCTCGAATGGCAGTAAGGACATTGATGCATAGTCGTCTCCTCTCAATAAAAGGCATAAAAAAAACCACAAGCAAATGCTTGTGGTTTGATTGAGCTTTATGTCGTTTTAGATTAAGTCAAATTAACGAGTTACTTTTGGAGTCGCTAAACCTTTCTTGCTACAAGGTTGGATACTTTCAATATATTGACCATCTCCAGTGTCTTTAAAGAAACCATGTTTTGATTTGATTTCTAAACATTGCCCCTTCTTAAAAGGTTTAACTTGTGGAACGACTTTAGCTGGTATAGCGTAGCTATTTAAAATGACTTCGCCTTTAGTAGTTGGAAAAACCACCGATTCTTCGCCGTAATAGACATTGGCTTTAAGTGTAATCTGCTCAGTTTTAGCAAAAGCAATAGAACTGAGTGAAAGACTTAAAATTCCACATGCGATAAGTTTGATTGGGTTCATGGTATTTTCTCTGATTAAGTAAAGTAATAATTAAACGAATGCTACAGACCAGCTTTAATTAGTGACCAAAGCATGGCTGGTATCCTTCGTGAAGGACTTGATTGCTGTTCTTATCCCAACTCACCACATACCAAGTACATTGGTAACGGTCAGAGTCCCATGCAGTACGATAGGTCATGGTATTACCTTGCTGGCTCCATCCTTCAACTCGTTTACTCACCTGATCTGGACTTGAGCGGCCCCATACATTCATGAGATGTGACGCTAACATTTGATCAATATTCGGGATGGTTGACTTTAAATCAGCTGGAGCAGATTTGATTGGCTTTAATCCATAGCGAGAAGCATTGGAACTTAAGGTTTTCCCTTCATGGTACTCACCATCAACTTCTGAACTGAGATTACCTAGACTTGTATCTTGTGCTTTTGCCTGATCAACCGCGGCTATTGCCCCCGCAACAACCTCATCTTCAGCTTGTGAATGAGCAGATTCTGATTCCGGGTTTTCCACCATACTTTCAATTCCAGTGAAACCTGATTCAACGGGTTCCGATGCTGCTTGTGTTGTGGCAGATTGATTTTGTACCTTAGATTGTTCTAAAGCGAGTTGTGCTAACTGAAGTTCAGTTTGTCGTTTTTGATGTTGATTAAATAAAATACCGCCTGCAATTAACACCGCCATCATGACTACAGTTAACAACCAATATAACGGTGGTATCTTTTTAGTTGAGTTAGTGCTGTTCTTTATCATATTCATATCATTACCTTGAAATAGAGGATATACGGCGCTTTAGGGCTGCCTTCACTGGGGTAATATGTAAGTAAAAATTCTTTATTTTCAGTTATTGTCCAAATAGCTTTTTAATAAAGCTCTTGCTTCATTCAGTTGCTGTGCCTGACTTTCAATCAACTGACGAACAGATTCAGGTAAGTTCTGGTATTTATCGGGATGGAACTCAGCCATCTTTTTTCGGTAAGCAGATTGTAAGTTCTGCTCAGTCAGTGAATTAGGCTGAATATCAAGAAGTTTGCACGCTTGAAGTTGTCCACCGTTGAAAGTAGAAGTAGTAGACTGATTCATTTCATCAGCCAGACATTGATAGATAATTTTGACCAGATCAGGAAATACGGCTTTAGAAACATTGGATACACGACATAAATGGGTCATGAAGAGATCCGCCTGATTCTGCTCAACCTGACCCAGTGCCATGGCATAAACCAGTTGTTCGATCATCTCCGTACGAAGCTTGTAAGCCAGCACATCTTTCAGTTCTGCAAAGCGATGTAATAATTCTTCATATTCAAAGTTGGGATGTTCAGTCAGTAACCTTTTAATATAGTGCTGTGATGCTTCATCATTCAGCTTTACAAAATGTTTAGATATTGCATGACTAGATTCAGGATTCCACTTACCCATATTGAATGTGATGAAATAAGCAAACAGATCAATAATTACCTTCAGTTCTGCATCAATCTGTGGTGGAGCCCGATCGGTTTCTGTTTCACCCTGACAAACTTCATTTAGAAATGAAGCCAATGTTCGTACTGTGCCCTTATCCAGTTGGGTAAAGGTCAGGGTTTCTATACGATTCAGTACGATGCCATGATTAATGACGCCAATATCTGCCTCGACATGATGAATACTTTTAAAGAGATAAACCGCTTCATCTCCAAAGCTTTCTTTATAAAAGAGTCCTGTCGCCGTCACACAAAGTCCAGCTTTAGCACTGCCAAATACCGTATCGTCAATTAGCATAAGGATTTCATCTGGATGAATTCCTTGAGGGAGATAACTCATAGCCCCTTGCAATTTTTTATAAGGAATAGCGGGTGCAAAATAAATATTGTCACTCGCTCTTAACATCAACATCCAACGGCTTTTCTGGAGTGATTCTCTCGATATGATTGTCATGGCAACTTCCCCAATTTAGCGACTAAAACAACCAACGTAGAAAATCAGCAGGCCAAACAAGTGCCCGACCCAAAGAATATGAACCAGAATAAATAGGGTACTGCCAAATCAAATACAGCCAATAACCAATCACAATGGTGAAATAAAGGCCAATCAATGGATGTTTCATTGTAAATTCCTCATTTTTTTAGGTAAGCCTATCCAACCCACTGCTCTATGGCAGCAGGTGAGATCAAAAGACAAACTAAGATTTAATGTGAATACGAGCTCTAAAGTTTATGTGCACATTGCTGACCAGACTTAAAAGACACCTCTTCGAAATCCTCTGGCATCCTGACTTGCATCATGCCAATCGCCTCCAGCTTTTCTTCACCATAATGTTCTTCCATCCTGTCGTAGAAGCAGGAACAGAAACTGCGACTTCCTCCCGTATTCCTACAGCTTTGTTTCATACCCTTTTCGAAATCAGAAGAACAACCAGTAACCAACAAAATACTGACACCTACCAAACCCATCAAAATTTTATTTTTCATCATTTTATCCAGTGACGTCGTCATGGAGCTTAGGCTTTTTTAGGCAACACGAAGCCTTGCCATGGTGTAGCTCACATGACATTTTTTTAAGTAAATTTTTAGACGAAAAGATCTAAAGCTTGAGAAACTAGAAGTTCATCAAATCCTATTAAAACTAATCAGGCGTTATAAAAAGAATATGCATAGCCAACTCCTTTATATTGGGAGTTCTGCCAAAGCATTAGAGAATTATGGTGGCAGAACGAGAAAGGGTTGACAGACCGGATTGGATTGACACCAGCACACTCGAAAGTGTCCCTCTCCCGTCCTACCGCAACGGGAGGAGACGAGATGTACCCTCAAAATTATTCCTCAGAAGGAATAACTCTGATGCAACCCAATAAAACGGTCTGTCAAAACCGACTGGCAATGTGGCCAGCAAGCAAAGGATAATGTGCAATATTTAAGGTGTCAATGATCTATCGACTAAGTCGTAAAGTGATTGTTATTGTTTTTCATTAGATTAATTCTTTAAACTAACCATTAGGTAAATTTAAGGATGATTCAGTGTTTCGGTTAAAGTGTCTTGGTGGTCCACTGTATGGACAAGAATATTCTCATGCTCAGGATGAGTTTATTTTTAAAGACAAACAGACAGGAAAGCAGACGCGTTATCGAAAGCAGGCTTTAAACTTCACCCCACCCCAAGAGTTCTTTATAGCAGAGTCAATTTCTACAACCGTAGCCTACAATCTTGCATTGCAATTAATGAAACGCTATTGAGACCTTTTAGTAATACAAAGACATACTATTAACTAACCAATAATGAGTGATTTTCTAGCACTTGATTCAGTCCATAATAAATTTATAATCCAGTAGAATGCTTCACAGTACTACAAGTTTAGTCCAACAATTATAACTCTAAGCTACATTTTGATTTTGACTACTTTTCACCCAAAACATCGCAAGTCGGTACAGAATCATCATAAGTCGGTACATAAATGGAGTGCAGTTTAACACCTAACACCCCTCTACAAATGCTCATAATTCACTCTCAAGTTAAGCTAAATCATTTTTAAATTATAAGTAGTTACGACTTATAATATATGCACTTCTTTTAAAATGAATAAGTGAACTTGATTACATGGCAACTTCAGCTAAAAAAAATGCTAAGGCTAAACAAGAAACCACATCTACGAGTAACATCAAAAAACTTATTGGCTTAATTGACCAACTTGAAGAACATATTATTAAAAGACATAAATTTCCCTATGGTTTGCCATCAGCCTATGCCGAACACTACAAAGCTTATTTACCCGAACAAATGGAACCTATCAGTGAAGAAATGACGGATAATGACCGAAAGTGGTTTTATGAACAGCTTGATCAAGGCTTATTAAAAGAATCGCCAGAACAAAAGGCTCTCCGTCAACAGGCATGGAGATTACCCCCACCATTACTTCGAGGTAAATCGGAAATTTACATCTACATTCCCGAAGAGGACCGACTTGCCCGACACTATGGCGAAATCGCGACTGAAATTCGTAAATTCAAAAACTTGGTATCAACTAAAACCAGAATATTCAAAAAAACAGCACAACAAGCTGAGAAACATTTTGAAGAAGCATTTCGTCTCTACTCCAAACATTATGATTGTTCTTTCTATATCTACACGCTACCAGAAGATATCTATAAACAGATTAGGCAATCTCAATTAGCCCGAAACAGCCATAAAAAATCCCAGAGGGTAAAAAAAACTTACCTCTCACTTGTTCAACGTTTTATTACCAGTAATCAAAAAACTTACTCAAGTATGGATACGGTTCTAGGAGCCATTGAGCAGCAAGCTATCTCAAAAATTCCAGAATACCTCACTCAAGAATACAATGCTGAAATAGAACATTGTTTACGAAAAAAAGAAGAAGCTGAATATTTTCTTTTTGCAGCTCGAAATGATCTATCTACAGCTGAAGTCAAAGAAATTGAAGAATATGGTAAAAAAACTGTAATCATACAAGCTCAGAACCGTGATCAACCCCTAACTTCTTTTGCAGGTCGCCCTATCGAACGTTATAAGGAAATAAGAGTATTTTATCAGAAAAAGATTTCTGCCTTAGAAACTCAAAAAAGTAAAATTAGAACCGACGATCAGAGAATGAAGTTACTGAATAGCGCTAAATCTTGGTTAAAGGAAAGCGAGCCAAGCCTATATGATGCGCTGAACATTTTTATAGAAAAGAAAGGTAGAAAACTTTAGAATTCCCCTCCCACCCCAATAAAAATCCGATCACTCACATAATTTATTTAGAGCCTGTTAGTTCTACACTGACATGCTCTTAAAAAAAATTAATAAATTTTTAAAAGAGTAATAATTACAATGAAATTTCTATATTTTAAAGATTTTAAATACATATATATCAGTAGCTTAAATAAATTCTTCGCAGATTTTTAGAGGGTGCTTAATTTTTTTCTAGAATTTCCCTTATGCAATCAAGCATACAAAACTTGCTACATAAGGAACCAATATGACCAACTCAAACCTAAGCCAGCAACACATCAAATTAATAAGTACATTCAATTGGAAGCTTAGCAATTTACGGGTGTGGGTCACCCAAAGAATAGCTCAACGAAGCCATTTAAATGCTGCATAACGCAGGACATCACAACTTTTAAAAAGTCCTCGTATTACCGTCATTTTTTGGTAGAGCATTCTCGAAGTAAAGTGCAATCGGCTTTTCGGTTTAAATACAATTGTAATAAGTAATATTAGATATATGTAATTAATCTACTAGATACTTATTGTCATAAGCAGTGTGCCTTAGCAAATACTGCTTATAGATTAGATTGATTTAATTGTGTATCCATTTGAGATGAATACACTCCAGATAGATTAGCCAATATCCACTCTACGCCTACCCTAATGGACATTTTTAAACGATGTCCATAGGGAGAGCATTTACCTCATGACGCCTGATACGTAATTAATTATTTGTATGTAGGTATACTATGAAATCTCTGAACAACACAGCTAAACCAATTCTTCCACCTATCGCACAGTTCTCAGTTGCAGATAGAGATGCATTCCTAGAACAGCTCAAGGAAGATTTTTCAACTCATGAGTACATGACAGAAAACGGTAAGATTAAAATATTCAAAACGAGTATAAACCCTGAAGTTGAAAAAATGCTCAGTCGTGTTGAGTTCATCAAGTATTTTGAGAAAGAGCGCCCAATCGCTACTCTTAAATCTGTTCAAAGTTTTAAGGGCAAAGAGCAACTACGTGTTGAATATGCGAAGGATATTCCACTTTTGCTTAAGTGCCAGCTTACAACAATCTTTGTGTCTGCTCACTCTGGCAATTACAAGATGGGCATAGAGTTACAGGCCTTTAAGGATTCATTCTTAGAACTTTCAAAGGAAGAACAATATACCCTTTATGAATTTTCTCTGATCAATCAGTGTTACACATCTGAACAGGCTCAGGCTTATGTTGCAGCTTTAATTAAATTTCAGAAGTTGTTTGCAATAAGAATGAGCAGTGCCTCAATTCGTAAACAACTTTCGAATCGTGCTAGTAATCGACGCCGTTCTAAAGAGCGTTGTGTTGAGCTTGTAGAGACTCTACTCAAGATCCATTCTCGAATCCTTGTTGTTCGAGTAGACCTAGGATTAATACGCGATCCAGCTAAGCTTCAACAGCTTGCTATCTCAACTGATTTTGCTCAGGCTGAACATGATAGTGAGTTTATGCAAGAGTCTTTTATTCGGTTCTATGATGCATCTAAGCATAATCAGCTTAAGCAAGCGCTCGGGTATATCCTGCGTATTGAACACACCCCAACCAAGGGATTCCATGGACATCTTTATTACTTCTTCAATGCCAATGACCATCGTGAGGACATCACGTGGGGGCAATATATTGCTGAGAAATGGAGGGTTGCTACAAACAATCTTGGGACTGCTTTTATCTGCAATATGAAGAAAGATGAGTACCGCTATCGTGCCTTAGGCATTTTGGAGTATACCGACCATGAAATGCTTAAGAATCTCAAGGCTACGTTTGACTACATATGCAAAAATGATCAGTACTTCGCCTTTACTAATGGAGAACAAATTCGGAGCTTCCGAACAAGCCAAATACCAAAAGTTCCTGCTACCAAACTTGGCCGTCCACGCAAGTTCGAGCAACTTAACCTACTAGACTCTGATCAGTCAGATGATGCTCAAGTAGGAGGACAGTAACATGACTAAGTACGCATCAGATGCTTTACTTGCAGCTACACATTCGTCATGCAGCATTCAACCTATTTGGGCTTACGATCTGATTGGTTCTGAGAAGTCAGCAAAAGCTCTTGGGAGATCAAAAACTACAAGCATGTTTGCAAAACAAAATTCTCAAAATAGTAATCAGGCATTATCTCTCAGTAAACCTGTTGAGTTGATTAGATCAGCATATCCATTAGTGACAGGCTCCCCTGTCACTAATGGGATGTTATCTGTTCGACTAAAGCCAGAGAACGAATTGTTTATTCAGTTTATTAAACATATGGGGCCTATGCTTAATGGGGGGATTTACTGCCACGATCAGTATTTTTCTAATCAAATTACGGGCTACCAATATATGCTCAACACTAGGCAGTTTAGTGAGGATTTAACAGCTTGGAATACAGAACAAAGTCGTGCTGAAGAGTTATTTGATTCGACAATGAAGGTTCTATTCAGAGACTACGCAGGCTTCGAAACACATGAGCTATATTTGCCAATGCTATTTACGCTTTCAGCGAATACTCCAATGTATTCGAAACAACAATATTTAGATCAGCAGAAAAAAGAGATGATCGCCATTTTCCTTAATGAAGGTGGAAATAATGAAATTATTGCCGTATTTTCGAAATGGGAACTTACACCCCAAGGACAATTAGCACTTAGGCTGGTGTTTTTACTGGAACGCCAGTTCATAGATGATCCTGTTGGTTCTTCTGATGAAAATGCTTTCATTGCCTTACGAGGTAATCTGGAAGGCCTATTTAATTGCAAAGCATATCCTGTATCTATGCCATTAAACGGGTTTATGCAAACTAATCATTTTTTTAAAAGTGATCCAAGGTGCAAAGATCTTATTAAGCTGCTCAAAACGTACCTGATAGGCAGTGATGCAGTCCTTCGAATTTGGGATACACAGTCCAATTTTGATGTGTTGTATTCAAAGTTTAAAACTAACTAGTTAAGAGGCTATTTCACAATGGGTGCATTCCAGTTAAACACCGCTGATTACCTATTTATGAAATATCGCTCTATGACTGTCGAATTAATGAGCATAGTACAAGACTACTATCCTCACTTAAGCAAGGCAGAGGCGCTGAGAAAGGCAAATAATCAAGAGTTTCCTTTCTCTGTCTTTAAAATAGATTCAAGCAAACGCGCACCATTTCTGGTGCACGTTAAAGACTTGGCTGATATCTTAGATAAGAAGTATTCTGAAGCTGCTAAAGACTTTGCTACGTTTCATCAATGAGGCGTAGCACCTCTTCCAATTGAATTACATTTCGCCTTGACTTCACAGAAACATACCGCTGTAAGCTCCCCCAAGAATCATGCAAACTTACTTTCTGAATTTCAGGAATAGTAAAACTTTGTTCTGCAAGTCTCGTACAACCTTCATGTCTCAAATCATGAAAATGTAAATCCTCTATTCCCAATATTTTACATGCTTCGCGAAACTCTTTTCCTATGCTTTTGGGATTCAAAGGTAATAAGAGTTGTTCATCATATCCTAATCGAAGCATACGACTCCGCACTTCATTATCTAATAAAAGTTCAATTATTGTTTTACAAGGTTCCAACACATCAAAAGACTTGTGATTACCTTTAGAACCGTTCGGATTTTTCAAATCATGAACTTTCCATGAAGAGTTGTAAGAATCATAATCTTGCAGCCATAAGCGTGTTAACTCTGCTTCACGTCTACATGAAAAAATTGCGAACCAAATAATTAAATGCATTGGATACTTAGTACCGTATTTATTTAACTTCCAACGCTCAGCAAAAAGTTTTGTTAAAGCAATTAACTCTTCCTTTGTAGGAAGCCTATCTCTCACTTTACTAGACGAGATTTGACGAGTTTTTCTAAGCTGTGCTGTAGCTTTATCGAAGTTACTTAAATCAACTTCCATACCCCACATAACAGATGCATGAGATAGAACACCTCTAATATGTAAAAGCTCATGCTGCTGTGTACTTGTTGCAATAGGTTCTAAACCAAGATTAGGCACGCCTCTTCGTCTTAGAGCCACATGCTCAGCCAAATGTATCGAATGTATTTTTGTGATAATATTGCGCGCAATTGGCAACTTCTTAATTAAGAGTAGAGAATAGCGTTTCGTCCTGCCGTACTCGCTCCCAACTTCATCCAAATATTTATCTATGGCATCTGACAAAGTTAGATCAATCAGTTGTTCTTTGCCAAGTAAAATGTCTGGATTTTCTTGAATCTCAACTTCTCTTTTTTTAAGCCAGTTTTCTGCCACTTTTTTTGAATAAAATGTTTTGCTTTCAGAATAAGCAGGATAACCTTTTTTGTTGATCCGGATAGCAGCTCGGTAACTAACACTTCCATCTGCACTTTTTCTGGCAGTAATTGACCCCATAATTTTACACCATGAACCATTTTTTTCATTATGGTGTAAATTCTGGTGTAAATGCAAACCGATTAACGCAGCTAAACATGAGTTCCCACAGATTCAAACAGGTTGCAAAACACTGATTAAAGGTATGATTTTTAATGACTATTAACAAAACCATTGAAACTATTAAATCTCCAAGAATCAGTGTAGCCCCAATGATGGACTGGACTACAAAGGATTACCGATTCTTTGCACGGTTGTTTAACCCAAACGTTGTGCTATATACCGAAATGGTGACGACAGGCGCGATTTTATTTGGCGATGCAAAACGCCACTTGGACTATAACGCTCAAGAACACCCAATCGTACTGCAACTCGGTGGTTCAAATCCTCAAGAACTTGCCACTTGTACAAAAATGGCTGAAGACTGGGGCTATGACGAAGTCAACCTGAATGTAGGCTGCCCAAGTGACCGTGTACAGAACAATAAAATCGGCGCATGTTTAATGGCAGAGCCAGACTTAGTTGCTGAATGTATTCATAGCATGCAAAAAGCGGTGAATATTCCAGTAACGGTAAAACACCGTATCGGTATTGATGACATGCAGTCTTACGAAGAAATGCTGCACTTCGTAGACACCGTTGCGGCAACGGGCTGCACGCACTTTGTCGTCCATGCCCGTATTGCGATATTAAAAGGTTTATCTCCGAAGGAAAACCGAGAAGTACCACCGCTACGCTATGAAGATGTTTACCGTTTAAAGCAAGAACGCCCGCACTTGACGATTGAAATTAACGGCGGAATTAAAACTTTTGCCGAAACTCAAGCTCATTTACAGCATGTTGATGGCGTGATGATTGGTCGTGAAGTCTATCACAACCCTTACCTACTTGCTGAGCTTGGCCAACTTTGGAATTTAGAAGCACCAGACCGTTTCGATATCATGGAACAGATGTTGCCTTATATTGAACAACGTATGGCGGAAGGAGCTCCACTCTCTATCATTACGCGTCATATTTTAGGTTTATTTCAAAATCTACCGGGTGCCCGTAAATGGCGTCAAGCATTAAGCGGTGGAAATGCAAAAACTTTAACTGATGTCGAGAATGCTATTCGAAACATGCAAGCTGCAATTATTCGTACTGAAGAATATGTGAAAGAGCATCAGGCTTAAGCCCACTCAGCCTTCTTAAATTGTAAGAAAATGTGGCATTTTAAATCAGAGACTTAGATTTTGAGTATATTCGCAAATGTCGGCTCGAAATATTCAAATTTAAGCTCTGATTATTTATTTATACTCAATAATATCAGTCACTTAAATTTTACTAGTTTTAGCCACTATTTTAACTAGGCTATTTTTTCGCAGTCAGAAATAAAAACTGGAAAAAAGATACATTATTACATAACATAAACAAAACTTTTAAGTTTGGGCAATTAGTATCTCTGAACGCCACAGGTAGGTGGTGATTTTCTAAATACGGATATAGGTAGTACGGGTAGAGATTTCACGATGATTATTTATGACGGACAAGTAGCTGATAACTATATGTATCAGGATTCAAATCAGGCAGCGATTGTTGTATCACACAGCACACCAAGCCTTCCTTATCCCTTCACCATGAAACCCAATAATCACCGCACTGAAAGCAATACCCCTCCCGCCATTGATGTAGAAAAATTCGTAGCAAAACTAGAAAGTGTTACTTCTAGACGCAGCAAAGCTCGTTGTGCACGTAGCATTCGTCTTGCACTTGAATCTGCTGGTGCCGATGTTGAAAACCACCCAATTGCAGCATCTGATTGGGGCGATACCCTGAAAAAGATTGGCTATAAAGAAATTAACCCAGCTTTTGATGAGCCTCAAGAAGGCGACATTTACATCATTCACAGAACTCGCAACCATGTTTATGGTCACATCGCTGGTTACACAGGAAGTGAATGGGTTTCGGACTTCAAACAAAGCAGTTACGACGTCTATAAAGATGACAACGTCACCTATACTTACTACAGATTAGGTTAATTTACTGCTTTTTAAGATCGAAACATTTGATGAATTTGCTCGGCACAATGCTGAATCATTTCATCCTGATCTTTTCTATAAACCAACAAAACTTCTGAGAATGACAAATCATCTGCCAAAGGTAAAAGCTTTACTTGGTTAGGCAAAATTTGTTTGAACTCTTCAGGAACTATACTGATTCCCAAATTTGCAGCGACCAATTGTAACTGCGAAACCTTACGTGACAGAATGGGGGCTTTTTGTGGAGTAAATCCTGTAGCTAAACACAGATTTGCGACCAAATAACTTAAGCCCCCTCTGTCGGCATGAGGTGTAGTTACAAAACACTCATCTTTCAAGTCTCTTAAATAAACCTTTTCTGCTTTAGCGAATTTGGCATGCTCAATATGCATAGCCACCATTAAAGGCTCTTCATATAACTTAAGAATGCTCATCTCATCTAGAGTGTGCCGAACGGGAGGTCTAATAAAACCAATATCAATTTCACCGTTCATTAAAGCTAAGATTTGCTGCTCTGATGACAAGGTATTGATCTCAAAACTCAACTGCTGCGTTAAGCTAACTTCTTTTAATATTTGTACCTTTTTATGATCCATAACAATGCTACTTGAATGAGCAATTTTAATCTGGCGGTTTTTCCCTTCCGAAACACTCTTGGCAAGATCAATAATTTCATTTAAGTAGAGCAAATTATCTTTTATTTTCTTATAAAACACTTCTCCCGCTGTCGTGAGTTTTACCCTTTTATCCGTGCGATCAAACAACTGAAAACCTATCTCTTCTTCTAATAGCTTCATTTGTCGACTTAAAGCAGACTGAGCAATAAATAGTTTTTCGGAAGCAGCGGTAAAACTCCCTTCTTCAACAATTTTTATGAAATATTGGAATTGTTTTAATGTGAGCATTACCATCTCAAAATTAGATCATTCGGTCTATTTTCTATATTAGATTAGATGAATATCCTTGACTAGAATTTTATTAAGACCATTCACTTGATTGAATTCTTCATGAAGTATTTAAAAGGTTTCGCAATATGCACCATCGTTATTTTAATTTTATGGTGCTTTAAATTTTATGATCAGCAACTACCTACACAGCCCCAGCAAGACCACATAGAGCTGTACGATTAAATAGTTTCTCTAAAAAGACAAAAGGCACGCCCTCACCTAAGCGCATGCCTTTTCAATATTTAAATTAGGCTTTCTTTAAATCGAGCTTTTTCAAAACTTCGGCCACAGCAATCATGGCAAAGCTTGAAGTCACCACTACCGCTGAACCATAGCCACCACAGCGCAAGCCAGCTGATGGGCAGACATCTGCACTTGAAAATGGATTGTCGATAGAATAAATGCAGGTAATGCCAAATTTCTCTTTTGGCTTTTTACAGATGCCACGAGCACGAAGTTGACTACGTAGCTTCGCTAACATTGGGTCTTGTTCTGTTTTTGATAAATCAGCTACACGGATTTTAAGTGGATCAAGCTTACCACCTGCCCCACCTGAAACAATCAAAGGTATTTTGTTAAAACGACAATGAAGCATTAAAGCCAGTTTTGCTTTAACGTCATCGATGCAGTCCAAAACAATGTCTGGTACAGGGTTTAAAAGCTCTGCGACATTTTCAGGTGTTAAGAAATCATCAATAATATTAACTTTAATACGCGGGTTAATTTGGCGACAACGCTCCGCCATAATCTCAACTTTTTCACAGCCCAGAGTAGATGTCATCGCAGGTAGCTGACGATTCACATTTGATGCCGCAACTACGTCCATATCGACTAGTGTGATCTCACCAATACCTGTACGTGCTAAAGCTTCTACCGCCCAACTGCCGACCCCACCAATACCAATCACCATCACATGACTTTTTTCATAGTGCTGGAACGATGAATCACCATAAATTTTGGCTACACCTGCAAAACGGCGGTCATATTCATCTTGTTGAAGATCGGTCATTGCTACTCTTTGAGGGGATATAAAACACGGAGAGTATTTTACTGCTTTTCAGAAGAAAGTGTATTTCAGATCAAAGAAAACTTGAGATGGTGATATTTAAATTCACGACAAGTCTTATCATTATAATTCAAGTACTAACAGCTAAATCTTCTTACTTTTTTAAAAAAGTAAGCAAAAACTTTCTCATTCACAAAACCTGTCATCTGTTCACGAGTATCAGAAGAATCGCAGAAACTATTATCTTTTTATAATGGGCAGGTTGTGAATGATGATTAGCTCAAGCAAATAAAATGAAAAGTTCTAATGTAAAGCTCAATTAATACCAACCAATAAAAATATTGATTGGTATTAATCTCAAGACAACATTAACCAGCAATCAAATTCCGCAGCACATAATGCAAAATACCACCTGCCTTAAAGTACTCAACCTCATTTAACGTATCAATTCGACATAACACATTAAAATGACTTGCTACCCCATTTGGCCCTTTCACATCAACTTCAAGAATTTCATGAGGCTGAATGCCATCCGATAAACCACGAATCGAAATAACCTCATGACCAGTTAAGTTAAGCGACTGTCTGGTTTGACCATCAACAAACTGTAATGGCAACACGCCCATACCCACCAAGTTTGAACGGTGAATACGTTCAAAACTTTCGGCAATGACAGCTTTAACACCTAGCAAATTCGTACCTTTGGCAGCCCAGTCACGTGAAGAACCTGTTCCGTACTCTTTACCAGCAATAATCACAAGCGGTGTATGTTCTTGTTGGTAACGCATCGCCGCATCATAAATAGCAAGCTTCTCGCCACTTGGCACATGAATGGTATTACCACCTTCTTCGCCACCCAACATTTCGTTTTTAATACGAATGTTGGCAAAGGTGCCTCGCATCATGACTTCGTGGTTACCACGTCGTGAACCATAAGAGTTGAAGTCTTTTGGCTCAACACCTTGTTCTTGTAAATATCGACCTGCCGGACTGTCTTTTTTGATATTACCCGCTGGTGAAATATGGTCGGTGGTTACCGAATCACCTAGCACTGCCAAAATACGTGCCTGTTCAATATTTTTAATTGGTTTTGGTGGCTCACCAATGCCTTCAAAGAACGGCGGATGGCGAATATAAGTCGAGTCATCAGCCCATTCGTAAGTTTTACTTTTTGGAATCTGAATCGCTTGCCAGCTTTCATCACCATCAAACACCGCAGCATATTCTTTGTGGAACATGTCGGTATTTACTTTTTGTAAGACAGCATCAATTTCTGCCTGACTTGGCCAGATATCTTTTAAGTAAACAGGTTGCCCATCTTTACCTTGCCCGATTGGTTGAGTCGTTAAGTCGGTACGGATATTCCCAACTAAACCATAAGCAACTACGAGTGGTGGCGAAGCAAGCCAGTTGGTTTTAACCAATGGATGTACACGACCTTCAAAGTTACGGTTACCCGAAAGTACAGATGCCACGTTTAGATCATGACACTGAATTGCATCTTCAATTGGTTCAGGTAAAGGACCCGAGTTACCAATACACGTTGTACAACCATAACCTACCAAGTTATAGCCTAACTCATCTAAATACGGGGTAAGTCCAGCAGCCAATAAATAGTCGGTTACGACTTTAGAACCAGGTGCAAGTGAACTTTTTACCCACGGTTTACGCTGCAAGCCTTTTTCAATGGCTTTTTTAGCAAGTAAACCTGCCGCCAGCATTACACTTGGGTTAGAGGTATTGGTACATGAAGTAATTGCTGAAATGACGACATCACCATGATTTAACGGATATTCCTGCCCTTCAATCACACAAGATGGGCTTTCATGCTGAATATTGGCTTTGGTCGCTTCTACAGCCGTACCACCACCGCCTTCATTTTCCAAACGCTCTTTGGCTTCTTTGGCTGGCTTAAGTGTTAGCTCCATGAGCGCATTAAACGTTTTTGGTACTTCTGATAAAAGCACACGGTCTTGAGGGCGTTTTGGACCTGCCAAACTTGCCTGAACCGTACTCATATCTAAACTTAAGGTATCTGTGAAAACAGGTTCATCACCTGGATTACGCCATAAGCCTTGTGCCTTGCTATATGCTTCAACCAATGCAATACGGTCACTTTGACGACCAGTTAATTTCAAATAACCCAAAGTCACTTCATCAATTGGGAAGAAGCCACAAGTTGCGCCATATTCAGGTGCCATGTTGGCAATGGTCGCCCGGTCAGCAAGTGGTAACTCGGCTAAGCCATCACCATAGAATTCTACAAATTTACCTACCACACCTTTTTGGCGAAGCATTTGAGTAATGGTGAGTACCAAGTCAGTTGCCGTAATTCCCTCTTGTAATTTTCCGGTCAGTTTAAAACCGATCACTTCAGGAATAAGCATAGAGATAGGCTGACCCAACATGGCAGCTTCTGCTTCAATACCACCAACACCCCAACCTAAAACCCCTAAACCATTAATCATAGTGGTATGTGAGTCTGTACCTACTAATGTGTCAGGGAAAGCAAAGGTTTGACCATTGTCTTCACCTAACCACACCGCTTGAGCCAAATACTCTAAATTGACCTGATGGCAAATACCGGTACCCGGTGGCACAACACTAAAGTTATTAAATGCAGATTGTCCCCAACGTAAAAATTGATATCGCTCGCCATTACGCTGCATTTCAATTTGAACGTTTTCTTCAAAAGCCTGATCATCGGCAAAATAGTCCACCATCACGGAGTGATCAATGACTAAGTCTACAGGTGATAAAGGATTAATTTTTTCAGGGTCACCGCCTGCTTGTGCCATTGCAGCGCGCATTGCAGCCAAGTCAACAACTGCCGGAACACCGGTAAAATCTTGCATTAAAACCCGTGCAGGTCGATATTGAATTTCCTGATCGGAAGTACGGGTTTTTAGCCACTCAGCTAAAGCATAAATGTGTTCTATTTTAACACTGTGCTGATCTTCAAACCGTAATAAGTTTTCCAACAGTACTTTTAATGATTTCGGCAGTTTGGCAATGTCACCTAGCTTTTTCTCGGCTTGGGTTAAGCTAAAAATCTGATAATTGCTGGAACCTACTGTTAGCGTCTGTAGAGCATTAAAACTATTGATATTGCTATACTTAGCCATTGGGTTATCCTCCCATGTCTGGCAATGTTATCTTTCACGTTTTTACATGTTGTTTTCTTACTTTAAGCTTCTTTTTTCATCGCTGTGTTTTGTTTTAGTTACTATTTCTAATCTTTGATTTTTATTACGATAATTTCAATGCTGATAGTGAGTTTTTCCACAGCAAATCAGCTAAATCTGACTCGGCCATATTTAAATTTTCGGCCAAACTTTTGAGTACATAAGGTAAGTTCACAGGCGTATTGCGAGTACGCTGCTCAGTTGAAGTTTGACAGCAAAGCGGCGTCATATCAGGACAGTCTGTTTCAATCACTAAATGCTCTGCACCTATAGCCTGTACCACAGTATGAAGCTTTTTCGCATTCGGGTTAGTCACTTGTCCCGTCACACCAATTTTAAAACCAAGCTTAATCAACCCTTTCGCCTCTTCCACACCACCACTAAAGGCATGAGCAATTCCACCGAGTTTAAACTTATGTGCTTTTAATATTGCTAATACGTCCCCGTGTGCTTTTCGAATATGAAGTAACACTGGCTTTTGGTATTGAGTTGCCAGATCTAACTGGTCGGCAAAATACTGTTTTTGCTTTGTATATATATCAGGCTGCTTATGTTCTTTCAAAAAAGTGTCGAGGCCAATTTCACCCACTGCCACGCAGTCTTCTTGCTGCAAAATTTGTTCAAGATGAGAAAGATGCTCTGATTTGTGCTGCTCAATATAAAATGGATGCAACCCCGGCGCTAAATAAGAAGCGGGCACCTTCTCCCACTGCTTGAGCTGATGATGAGTGTGTACCAAATCATCAAAACGTGACTGTAGAAAGCCAATTAACACCAAAGCATCCACACCCACTTTTTTAGCCTCAAGTGCTAACTGCTGCCGATCTTCATCAAAATCGGCAACATCGAAATGGGTATGGGTATCAAACAAATGCATTAGCTAGCACTTTTTTCGGCAGGTGTCGAAGCTGGTTTCGCTTTAGGCTGCGGCAAATATTCTTCTTTCAATACATCTTGTAATTGGTCGTATGGAATAACTAAACGAGGCAACCCCACAACATAAGGACCAATTTCATATTCGCCATATTGAAGAATCAAGCCCTGATCACCGAGCAGGAAGTTTTCGGTGAGTTTAAATGGCCAAGCTTGTTCATATTCACTCACACTATTGGCAAGTTTTGAGTCAGTCACCCAAGCTTTAAACGCCTCATGTGCTAACTTTTCTAAAGCGGCTTTTTTCTCTGGACGCAGCAAGTTTTCAAGTTTAACTTGCTTTTCCTCTTTTAAATCAAAATTGTAATAGTGTTGTGCAGCCGAACCATGTGCCCCGCCCAAATAGCTACTACTGTTAACCACAACAGTTACGACCTTACCTTGCGACTGTATGATTTTAGGTTTTACTAAAAGATTAATCTGATGATTACTACTTAACTCTTTTAGTTCCTTGTCTAAACCAATAAATGAGTTTGCATAGCGCTGAACCTGAGCATCGAAACTATCTTGTTGGTCAGCAGCAGCAACTCCCGAAGCTTCTGCCTTTTTATCAGTTTTTGCTGTTTTTGCATCTGGTTCTGCAATTTCAAGAATCTGTCCGAGTGCTTTTAAAACTTGTTGGTCAATAATCTTATCAATAAATGGATAGTTACTTTGCAAGCGCTCTACAGTAAATTCAGGGCAAATTTTACCACTACAGTCTGGCAAAACCACCTTACTTTGAACTGTTTCCCCTTTTAAAGTCAGTTCCACAGGCTTTTGCTCAACCACTGCTGGCTTTTGCTGATCTTTCGACTCTTTAGGATCACTTTTAGGCTGACATGCCACTAAAAATAGTGCAGAAGCAAGTAGCGTCAAACGTAGCGAGGCCTTAGAAGTTAACATCATATTTTGCCTTTATTCTGAGAAGATTATGCATAACTCATATGAAGTTAGCGCATCTATAAGTAGGTTGCAAATTCTGCTACCAACTTAAAACATTTGTTCATAAACCTCAGGTTGTAATATTTTTTTGGTTTGTTCTGTCGTTAAATAAATATCGAGCTGAGGCGCATCTTTGGTAATCTGATTTGCCTGATAATGCAGACCTACACCCTCACCATCAAAGAACCAGTCGGCCTGTCCCCAATACAAAGTTTTTGGTGCGTCTTTTTTAACATCAGCATTTTGTTTTTTCAGCCAATCCTGATACGCAGTTTGCACGATTTGATGCACAGTGGTTTGCTGGTCTTTTTGAAGTACATCAAGCAAAGTTAAGCTTTTATGCAATTTACGATCAGCCACGAAAAAATAATAACGATCTTTTATGGTGATCTCTTCTTGTTTACTGTCCAAAGCCAGTTGTAGTAATACATATTGATTACGCTGCGAAGCAATACGTGTATGAATGTGTAATTCATAGGCACGGTTTTTAGAATATTTATCTTGCCATTCGTCTGACTTTTTAACGTAAGCATCAACTGCTTGTTGCAAGCTCAAATCTTTTTTCAAATTAATTTGAGTCTGAATGACTTTCGCCTGATTTTTTTCGATCCAGCTATTTAACCACGCATCTTGGGTTTTTATGGTTTGAATATCGACATCAATACAGTTTTTCTTTTCACAAAAAGGCACTGCATAATTTGCCTTGGTTTCAGTCAAGTTTAAGTAAGGTAAAACCTCTGCCTTTTCAGTAGTATTCTTTTGGGCAGAAGCTATATTTTTTTCAGAAGATGATGAGGACTGAGTGCTTTTCCAGACAAATGCAGAAATAGCAGAAATTAGTGCTATAGCTGCAACCACAAGCGCAATAATAGCCTTTTTACTCAAATTCATTTCATCATCCTTTCTTATTTTTCAAAACAAAACAGCTTCTGTTCGAAGCTGTTTGTCACATTTATATGCTTAGTGTTCACGTGTACTACGGAACTCAATATCAGGCCAACGCTCTTGCATAATCTGCAAGTTTACTCGGCTAGGAGCAAGATACGTTAAGTGACCGCCGCCATCAATTGAAAGTTGGTCATGTGCTTTTTTCTTGAACTCATTAAGAATCTTGTCATCATCACAATGAATCCAACGCACAGTATTTACACTTACTGGCTCGTAAACACAGTCAACTTTATATTCTTCTTTCAAGCGGTAAGCAACAACGTCAAACTGAAGCACACCAACCGCGCCTACGATCAAATCATTGCTAATTTGTGGCATAAACACCTGAGTTGCACCTTCTTCAGACAACTCTTTCAAGCCTTTTTGCAATTGTTTTGACTTTAATGGATCTTTCAAACGTACACGGCGGAACATTTCTGGCGCAAAGTGTGGAATACCAGTGAAGTGTAAGTTTTCACCGCTAGTGAAAGTATCACCAATCTGGATGGTACCGTGGTTGTGTAAACCAATAATATCGCCCGGCCATGCTTCTTCTAAATGCTCACGTTCACCAGCCAAGAAAGTTAAGGCATCACTAATGCGGACTTCTTTACCAATACGCACGTGGTTCATTTTCAGGCCTTTTTCGTACTTACCTGAACAAATACGCATAAAGGCAATACGGTCACGGTGTTTAGGGTCCATGTTGGCTTGAATTTTAAATACAAAGCCAGAGAAACCTTCTTCTTTCGCTTCAACCATACGCTCTTGCGTTGGATGTGCTTTAGGTTCAGGCGCCCAGTTCATAAATGCATCAAGTACGTGGTCAACACCAAAGTTACCTAATGCTGTACCAAATAGAACAGGTGTTTGTTTACCTTGTAAGAAAAGTTCACGGTCTAATGGTTCATTTGCCATTTGTACCAACTCAAGCGACTCTTCAAAAGAAGCCCAAGCCAACTCACCTACTTTTTCACGAATATCGGCGTGATCATAGCCATCGCGTACTTCAATATCGGTAATGGTTGAACCAAAACCTGCTTTGTAAACATACAATTTATCTTCAAGAATATTGTATACACCAGCAAAGTCACGACCCATACCAAGTGGCCATGTAATTGGTACACAGCGAATATTTAAAACGTTTTCGATTTCGTCTAACAACTCAAGTGGTTCACGAATTTCGCGGTCCATTTTGTTGACGAAAGAAATAATTGGTGTGTCACGCATACGACACACTTCCATCAATTTGATGGTACGTTCTTCGACACCTTTTGCACCGTCAATCACCATCAGTGCAGAGTCAACCGCGGTAAGCGTACGATAAGTATCTTCCGAGAAGTCTTCGTGCCCCGGTGTATCGAGTAAGTTAATGGTGTGACCTTTATATGGGAACTGCATAACAGACGTGGTGATCGAGATACCACGTTCTTTTTCCATTTCCATCCAGTCAGATGTAGCTGCACGGTCAGATTTACGGCTTTTTACCATCCCTGCAACCTGAATCGCTTTACCCCATAACAACAGTTTTTCTGTCATGGTGGTTTTACCGGCATCGGGGTGGGAAATAATAGCAAATGTGCGTCGTTGAGCGACCTGTGCCGCTAACTCATCTTTAAAACTCATGAAATACACCTACTGCGGAGACTGCAGTGCCAAAGATCTAAAGTCGATCAAAATAAAAATTGGCGTAATTGTAGCAGATTTATAGGTACTGTTTAGAGATTGTTGAGTTGTTGGCCCGTGTTTTCCTATTTGAAAATAACTTTGGTGAAAATATAAAAATTCGGGTCCTCACACCAATAAAAAAGCCTGTCCAATATAAACAGGCTTTTACGAGTGAACTTAAAAAACTTATGCCAATTTCTTTTCTTCAATAAAATGAACATCGGCAATTTGTGCATCCCAAAACTCAGTCCACAATGCACAATAATCAAGACATAGTTTGGTCAAGCTTTCATAATCATCTTTGGTAATCGCTTGTGCTAATGCAAACCACAAGTCGTCTTGATGATCATCATCAGCAGCTTCTGCTGTTTCATCTGTTGAGACGCCGTGGACGTGATAATAACCACCACCCTCAACATCAATATTAACAAACTTGGTGGCTTGTCTTAATGGCGGGCTAAAAAGAATAACCTCTTCTTCTGCTACAGCCAATAAAGCCACTACATTCATATAGCTATCATAAGAAGCTTCTAAAAATGTTCTCACCTGATCTGCAATTTTTGAAGGTTTATAATTACGGCGGTCCTCCTCAGACAAACCGTAGTCATTTAATAAATCTTCATATAATGGATAATGTGCGTATTCAGGGTTTCCTAAATAATAATTATCTTTACCCAAACCCGGTCTAAAACCAAATTCATCTAATATATTTAGGCTTAATAGCACACGTGGAAACATTTTGGCGCCAGAGTGAAGCTTTGGTTCCAATTGCTTTGTTAAAAACTGTGCCTGTAATAAAGCATCAGTAAAAATTTGTACGATGGCATGACGATATTCTAAATGAATACGTGTCAAGGTTTGTTTATCAAGATAACCGTTATTTAATATTTCAATGGCTGGATGATGACTTACTGGTAAATGTGCAATTCTATTCCTTAACTGTTTGAGAAATTGTAAGTTTTCTTCCCACTGTTGGGCAGAAATACTATTTTTCATACCTTGTAATGCTTTTTGTCTTGGATTATCAAAGTCTTCAAATTTTTTTGACATAATCATTCTCAATAAAAAGTTTTTCTTATAGTTAAGCTAAGGCTTATCCCTCTATTTCCATTTCGCACTCTATTGCTAAAAGGATAAATTCCATATACCCATACTTAACGAGTCGATATTATGTTTATTATCTCAACAAATCAATGGATTAATTAATATTATTTAAAAAAGTAAACTATTGCCAATAAAAAATATATATTATTGTTTTTTAAAATAAACCAAACTATTGAATAAATATAATTTTTTAAATATCATAAAATAAGTTTTATTTAAGCTTTCATACTTTACAATAGCAAAGTTAATCAAAAAATATCTATGACGGGGCAACCAATGTCAAAAAGAGAAACGATTATAACAACAGCAATGACCCTTTTTAATCAGAAAAGTTATACCTCAATTGGGGTAGACAAAATTATTGCTGAGTCCAATGTTGCAAAAATGACTTTCTATAAGTACTTCTCTTCTAAAGAAGTTTTAATTGAAGAATGCCTTCAGCGAAGAATTTTGGAAGTGCAGGCTTCTTTACTAGAAAAGGTAAACCGCGCACATGATCCGTTAAATAAACTTAAAAATGTTTTTAACTGGTATATAGACTGGATTAATACTGAAGATTTTTATGGTTGTTTATTTAAAAAAGCGACTATAGAAGTTTTACAAATGTATCCATCCATTAAAAGCCAAGTGAACCAATATAGACAATGGATTTACGACTTAGTAGTCTCTATGTTTTTAGAGCTAGAAATTGAAGATCCAACAGTTCTAAGCAGCCTTTTTCTAAATATTATTGATGGACTTATTATTGATGGCACCATTAATAAACCAGAAATTAATGCTGAAAGAACATGGTCTTATATAAATAAACTCATTGAGCTTGAAACAACGCAGAGCTGTGCGGCTGCGTAAATAGATTTAATTATTTATGATGCTATCTCATAAATAAACCTTGTTTTAACCCATACGAAAGTTTGAATACATACTCTTTTACATGAACAGACTTGTTTCATCTTCTTAGCTATATATAGATTAGGCCGTTATGTTTTAAATGCATAGCGGCCTTATTTTATATAAGCTCAAGCTTTTCTTAAAAAAATTTATTAATAAAACTCTAATGTTAGTTAAGCTCATCTATTTAATTAATTAATCACTAAGAAAAATACTTTTTAAAATATATTGCAATAACAGTTCTCTATTATCAGCCTTCGTTTCATCTAGCAGTTGAATAATGGCACCATCAATTACAAATAAAAACATATGAGCATCTTTTTTAGTAGCATCGTTCTTCGCTGTTAAAAGCAATTTATAAACTTCATCAATTAACCATTGACGGTACTGTATAACCACTTGATAGGCTGTAGGGTAAATTTTTTCAATTTCAAAAATAGCTCTAAATGGCAAATAATAATGCCCTTCCAGATTGACATGTAAAAAGAATATTTCCTTTAACTTTTCACGCACCACTAAATCTTTTTGTGTATAAATAATTGAGAAGACTTTTTCTTTTAAAGCATCTTTTTGAAAGTTTAAACTCATTTCAATAAGCCGCTCTTTAGACTGAAAATATTTATAAAACGTGGTTTTGGTCACTTCCGCTTCTTCTACAATGCGGTCTACACCAACGTTGTGAAAACCATGGTCATTAAAAAGATAACGAGATGTATGAAGCACACTTAACGCGCGAAATGAGAGATCTGAATATGGCATATATGTACCGTTATAAAATAATTTGTTGTTGTGTCTAAATGAGATAAAACAGCCGCAACTTTTGCTCTAGGCAAAAAAAGCATGCAAAGGCCCCAAAGATGGCCCTAAGGCATCTCAAGTTTTATTGTTGATATGATTTTTTAGTCGTGACGAACTAAAGCCTGAAAACTCGAAAGTGATCAAACAACGCTAAAGACTAATCGGGAGGTGTAAAAAAAGTATGCACAGCCAACTCCTTATATGGGGAGTTCTGCCAAAGCATTAATAAAGAATTATGGTGGCAGAACGAAAGAGGGTTCGCAGACTAGTCACACAACTAGCACACCATAGGTGTCCCTCTCCCGTCCTACCGCTACGGGAGGGAACGAGAGTACACACAAAACTATTCCTCAGACGAAATAGCTCTGATGCGGTGTGAGACGGTCTGCGACAACCGGCTGGCAAATGTAGGCCAGCAGGCAAAGGATAATCTGAGAGTTTAGAAGTGTCAATGTGGAATTTATGACAAGTTTTTAAATTTCTTATTGTTTTTCACTAGATTAACTAAATTATTATTTTAGATATTATATAAAGTTGTAATTTTAAAATTTATCACAAGTTCGTTAAACAAAATGAGCGCCTTGTGACTGAATCAGTTGCCCTACATTTACAGGCATTCCTAACAAGTAACCTTGGAACTGCTGACAGCCTAAACGCGTTAAAATTTCGACTTGCTGCTGAGTTTCCACCCCTTCGGCTGTTACGGTTAAACCTAATTTTTTCGCCAAATGAATAATACTTTCTAAAATGACTTCTTCTTTTGAGCCCGGTTTTAAATCGACAATAAAACCACGGTCAATTTTAAGCTCATCGACTGGTAAGTCTTTTAAATATAAGAAGCTTGAGTGCCCTGTTCCAAAGTCATCAATTGCCACACGAATCCCCATATCACGCAGCCGCTCACAAGCACGAATGCTTAAGTCGATATGTCGCATTGCAGTTGATTCAGTAATTTCAATAATGAGGTGATGAGGCTTAATTTGGTATTTTTTTAACAAACCTTCGAGGGTACTAAAGAGCTTTTTATTTTCAAACTGCAAAGCCGATAAATTGACTGCGATTGGATAAAACTGCGTATTGCTACGTTCCCATTCCTGAATTTGCTGGCAAGCTTGCTCAAGCGCCCAATATCCCATTGGAATAATTAAACCTGTCTTTTCCGCGCCACCAATAAACATATGTGGTGTCAGCATACCTAAAGATGGATGATTCCAGCGAATGAGTGCCTCTACCCCGCAAATCTCAAGATTGGTATTAAATTTAGGTTGGTAATAAAGAACAAATTGTTTTTCTTCGACTGCTTTATATAAATCATTGATCAGTTTTGACTGACTTCTGGTTTCTTGTTGGTGGGTTGAATAACTAAAGACGGTGTAAGTATTGCGGCCCTGCTCTTTAGACATCAGCATGGCAGCATCGGCATTCATTAGCAGGTCTTGAACATTCTGCCCATGTTCAGGAAACAATGCGATGCCAAGGCTTGCCGAAATGTTAATTTCTTTACCGGAAATCTGGTAACTGTCTTGAATAAGCTGCAATACTTTTTCAGCAAGTTGCATTGCCTCTTCAGTATCGGTATTTTCAGCTATTAATAAAAACTCATCCCCACCAATTCGAAGCAACTTACATTTTTCATTGAGTTGCCAATGTAAGCGATTGGCCATTTGAATAAGAAGCTGATCACCAATGTGGTGTCCAAACGCATCATTTACCGATTTAAAACGGTCTAAATCAATATAGAGAAAAGCAATTTTCTGGTCTTTATAACGATGATCTGACAAAAGAACTTCTGCGTAATCAACTAAATAAAGTCGGTTTGGTAATTTAGTTAAGTTATCTTGAATGGAGAGATTGGCGAGTTCTTTATTGGCTTTACGGAGTTCTAAATTTCGTTGGTTCAGTCGTTGTTCCAGCACGGCGACAATAAAACTCGCGACCAGTACCAGACATGTAACCAGAATAATAGTAAACAGCAACAGGTCATGTTCAGCCTGATATTGGCTCACAAATTTATCGGTAATATTTGTCGAAATAAGTGCCGTATAGTGCATGCCCATAATGCTTAAAGTCATCATGACTGCAAAAGCGAGTTTTAAACTTACTCGATTACGCTCGCTCTCTTTTAATTTATAGGCCAACAAAAAAGCTAGACCTGAACCACTCATGGCAATTAAGACAGAAAATAAAATGAGAAATGAGGTGTAATCTTTCTTATAAATATCAATATTCCAGCCCAGCATACTCACATAATATGAAGCTGAAATACCAATGCCCATAATGACTGAGCTTAAAACCAACCTAAATAATGGTAGTGTAAAACGGGAAGTGAGCCAAATTGCGACACTTGAAAGTACAGCACTAATTCCAAAAGACAGTGTAATTAAAGGAACGTTCGAAGAAGCTGCTTCAAATAAATGGTAAGCATGCATACCGACAATATGGACAATACTAATCGCTGCTGCGAGTAATAATCCATTAAGTAATAGAATAAACGGCTCAATCTTTTTATAAGTTTGCTTAAATATTAACTGCTCCATGGAAATCACAATATAGCAAATAGCGCCAGCCGCAATAAAAGAGCCGACGATCAATGTGCTATCGTAATCAACATGACCCATATTGGACTTCCATGATTATTCAATACTTTTTTTTATTTTGTTCAACTCATTGCACAAAATACAATTAAACACGTTAAAGAAAAATTAGTAAATTCGACTTTTTTAGTCAGTTATAAACAATAACATTATCTAACATTTGGTCAAGTATTTTTTACTTTAGAAATCAATAAAGTAAACAAAAATTAAGCATCCAATTATATGAAAAATATAGGATTTCTTAAGTCTAGGTCAATTGACCTTAATGATGTTTTTTTAAACTTGTTTTAGGGGCTAATAAAATAAAAAAACCCTGCATGAAGCAGGGTCTTTTTAAACAATAGAAAAGAGTATTAGTTTTTCTCTTTATCTACGATCTTGTTTGCTTGAATCCAAGGCATCATCGCACGTAATTTAGCACCAGTTTGTTCAATACCATGTGCAGCATTTTGACGACGACGAGCTGTCATAGATGGGTAGTTCAATGCACCTTCTTGGATGAACATCTTCGCGTATTCACCAGATTGAATACGTTTTAATGCATTACGCATTGCTTCACGAGACTGTTCGTTAATTACTTCAGGACCAGTTACGTATTCACCGTACTCAGCGTTGTTAGAAACTGAGTAGTTCATGTCAGCGATACCGCCTTCGAACATCAAGTCAACGATTAACTTAAGTTCGTGTAAGCATTCGAAGTAAGCCATTTCTGGTGCATAACCAGCTTCAACCAAAGTTTCGAAGCCCATTTTAACAAGTTCAACTGCACCACCACAAAGAACTGCTTGCTCACCGAATAAGTCAGTTTCAGTTTCTTCACGGAATGAAGTTTCGATAATACCTGTACGACCACCACCTACGCCAGAAGCGTAAGAAAGCGCAACGTTACGTGCATTACCAGAAGCGTCTTGGTGAATCGCGATTAGGTCAGGAACACCTGAACCACGTTGGAATTCAGAACGTACAGTGTGACCAGGAGCTTTAGGCGCAACCATGATTACGTCTAAGTCTTTACGTGGAACAACTTGGTTATATAGAACAGAGAAACCATGAGCAAATGCTAAAGTCGCGCCTTCTTTGATGTTTGGCTCAATCACGTCACGGTAAAGTTGTGATTGGAATTCATCTGGAGTCAAAATCATTACGAGGTCAGCTTGCTTAACTGCTGCTGGGACTTCAGCAACTTTAAGACCAGCGTTTTCAGCTTTCTTCCAAGAAGCTGAACCTGCACGTAAACCTACAGTTACGTCTACGCCTGAGTCTTTAAGGTTAAGTGCATGAGCATGACCTTGAGAACCGTAACCAATAATCGCAACTTTCTTGCCTTGGATGATTGATAAGTCACAGTCTTTATCGTAAAAAATTTGCATTTGTGTTCTCCGCTAAAATACTTTTTAAAAAATTAAATGGCTAAAACTTTTTCGCCACGGGCGATACCTGATACACCTGAGCGAACGACTTCAAGAATGGTGTTTTCTGCAAGCGCATCGATAAAACCATCTAATTTTTCAGTTGTCCCTGCTATTTGAATGGTATAGGTTGTTGGTGTCACGTCTACAATTTGCGCACGGAAAATATCCGCAGTGCGCTTAATTTCAGCACGTGAAGCACCTAATGCTTTTACTTTGATTAGCATGAGTTCACGTTCAATGTGTGAACCTTCTGATAAATCAACTACTTTTACCACCTCAACAAGTTTGTTGAGCTGTTTCGTAATTTGTTCGATCTTATGGTCATCGCCATAAGTCGTTAACGTCAAACGCGATAATGTCGGATCTTCGGTTGGTGCAACATTTAAAGTTTCAATGTTGTAGTTACGTTGGCTGAATAAGCCCACCAAACGAGAAAGCGCACCAGCTTCGTTTTCAACGAGTACAGAAATAATATGTCTCATTAAATGCGCTCCCCTTTAGAAATCCACATGTCACGCATAGATTGACCTGCAACCTGCATTGGATAAACGTGTTCGCTACGGTCAACCATAACGTTGATAAATACGCATTTATCATTGATGGCCATTGCTTCTGCAAGCTTAGATTCAAGTTCATCGGCATGATTAATTTGAATGCCTACATGACCATAAGCTTCCATTAACTTGGCAAAGTCAGGTAATGACTCAACATAAGAACTTGAATGACGACCTTCATAGTTCATATCTTGCCATTGTTTCACCATACCTAAAGCACGGTTGTTCAAGCACAAGATTTTTACGTTCAAGCCATATTGTTTACAGGTTGAAAGCTCCTGAATACACATCTGAATTGAAGCTTCACCCGTAATACAAACAACTTGTTGGTCAGGGAAAGCAAGCTTCGCAGCCATTGCATAAGGTAAGCCAACACCCATGGTGCCAAGACCACCTGAGTTAATCCATTGACGAGGACGTTTGTACTTATAATAAAGTGCACCAAACATCTGATGTTGACCAACGTCAGAAGTAATGATGGCATCACCATTGGTTACTTTATATAAAGTTTCAACAACCTGCTGTGGCTTCATGGTGCCATCAGATGGGTTTTCATATTTCAAACCATGAACTTTGCGCCATTCATTAATTTGAGACCACCAAGCCGCAATTGCTTCAGGATTTGGTTTAGACACATTTAACTGTTTTAACTGTGCCAACATTTCTTGAAGAACAGGCTCTACTGCACCAACGATCGGAATATGCGCCATAATCGTTTTTGAAATGGTCGCAGGATCGATATCGACATGAATCACTTTTGAGTTCGGGCAGAATTTGGCTGGGTTATTTGTTACACGGTCATCAAAACGCGCACCAATCGCCAAAATTACGTCTGCATGGTGCATTGCCATATTGGCTTCGTATGTACCGTGCATGCCCAACATGCCAATAAACTGTGGATCGTCGCCCGGGAATCCGCCTAACCCCATAAGTGTGTTAGTTACCGGATAACCAAGTAAATGTGCAAGTTCGGTTAATAACGCAGAAGCATTACCTTGTACGACACCACCGCCTGTATAAATAACAGGACGTTTTGCAGTAAGTAATTCATCAATTGCTTTACGAATTTGACCAGAGTGGCCACGTGAAGGCGGTTGATATGAACGCATCTTCACTTTTTCAGGGTATTCGTAGGCAAACTTTTCTGCAGGGTTCGTCGCATCTTTAGGAATATCAACTACAACTGGACCAGGGCGCCCACTTGACGCGATATAGAATGCTTTTTTAATAATTGCAGGGATTTCACTCGCGTGACGGACCTGAAAGCTGTGTTTCACGATAGGACGTGAAATACCAACCATGTCAGTTTCCTGGAAAGCGTCTTCACCAATCAGATGTGATGCAACCTGGCCAGACAAAATCACCATTGGGATTGAGTCCATATAAGCTGTTGCAATTGGAGTTACTGTATTGGTTGCGCCCGGACCAGAAGTGACCAGTACTACGCCAGTCTTACCTGTAGCACGCGAGTAGGCATCTGCCATATGACCAGCAGCTTGCTCATGGCGCACGAGGTAATGATTGATTTTGTCTTGTTGAAATAGCGCATCATAAATATGTAATACAGCGCCGCCTGGATAACCAAAAACATGTTCAACGCCTTCGTCCGCAAGAGCACGAACGAGCATTTCACCACCAGATAAAAGTTCCAACGTGATTCACCCTAAAATTTTTATCACTATTTATGGAAGGCACAAATAGTGTTTCATTCATTGAATTGTCTGCACTGTTATAGCACACATATTGTCTAGTTTTCGTTGCAATAGAAAAATTTCTGTTTTTCAGCCGTATAAGCTGTTTTAACATTAATAAAGCATGTCTGGATATACATACTTTAGTAAAATCAATCTCTCGGCTAGAGAGAATGTCTATTACAAAACATGATATTTATTCGAAGGGTGATCGAGTAAATACATATAAAACTAGAGAAAGCATTTTTGTTGTTTCTATATACAAAGTCAAGAATAAAGAAATGGTTTTTCCATAAAAAGTTTTAGCTGTTGTTTTTTTAATCTAATATTAAGCCGTAAATTTGTTCATTCCCTCTCCATTTTTATTAAAAAAATACTCTTTTTTATATAAAACCATGCATTCTAAATTGCTTATTTATGAACTTTATTTAAATATAGTCAGTATTTTTTGGGGAACATCTAATATGAATTTATCTTATTTAAAAACAAGCTTATATACAGCAATCACCACAGCAATTTTAGTTTGCTCAACTCAAAGTCAGGCCGAGCAGTATTATAAATGGGTAGATAAAAACGGCTCGACACATTACACCACGACGCCACCACCTAAGGGTGCGAAACATTTGAACAAAGTTTCAACTTACGGTACCCAGCCTTCCGTAAAGAATCCGACATCAAACCCAGAACAACCAGCTCAGACTAAAACAGATAAAGCCGTATCAGAAGCAGCTAACGCCACGCAGGAAAAAACTGCGCCTGCAGTAGCAGCTCCACCTGCTGCATCCGCACCTGCTCCATCAGCTTCAGCACCACGATAAGTAAAATGAGAGTGGTGAATACTTTCACCACTCTTCTCGGATTTAAAATAAAGAAGAATAAGTTGGGAAATTTTTATAGCGCATATTAAAAGATAAAATCGTGATCTAAAAACTGACATTTTCCTCTATTTTGCGCTATGCTGTGCAGCAATCTTTCATTTCAATTTTCGTTGTATAGCTTACGTCTATGACTATTTCTCACATTGACCCAGAATATCAAGCAAACACGATTGAACCATCCGTCCAACAAGATTGGGAAAATCGTAAAGTCTTTAAAGTTGCCGACACTGTCGAAGGTAAACATCGTTACATCCTGTCAATGTTCCCTTACCCAAGTGGCAAACTGCACATGGGTCATGTGCGTAACTATACAATTGGCGACGTAATTAGCCGTTTCTATCGTTTAAAAGGCGAAACCGTACTACAACCTATGGGTTGGGACGCTTTTGGTTTGCCTGCGGAAAACGCTGCAATTGCCCATAAAGTTGCTCCGGCAAAATGGACATTTGAAAACATCGCTTATATGCGTGACCAATTAAAAAAATTAGGTTTATCTGTTGATTGGGACCGTGAATTTGCAACGTGTACACCAGAGTACTACCACTGGGAACAATGGTTGTTTGTTCAGCTTTATAAAAAAGGTTTGATCTACCGTAAACTTTCAACAGTGAACTGGGATCCGGTTGACCAAACAGTTTTGGCAAACGAACAAGTTGAAAATGGTCGTGGATGGCGTTCTGGTGCATTGGTTGAAAAACGCGATATTCCAATGTACTACTTCCGTATTACGGACTATGCACAAGAATTATTAGACGACCTAGACACTTTACAAGACGGCTGGCCTCAACAAGTGTTGACCATGCAACGTAACTGGATTGGTCGCTCTACAGGTATGGAAATTACTTTCCCATCTGCAAATACCGAAATTTATGCTGACGGCTTAACTGTTTATACAACACGTGCTGATACGCTTATGGGCGTAACATACGTTGCTGTTGCCGCAGAACACCCTCTTGCACTTAAAGCTGCTGAAAATAACCCTGAATTGGCTGCATTTATCGAAGAATGCCGCATGGGTTCAGTTGCAGAAGCTGACTTGGCAACAGCCGAGAAAAAAGGCATGGCAACAGGCTTGTTTGTAAAACACCCTGTCACTGGTGAGGAGCTTCCTGTCTGGATCGCAAACTACGTATTAATGTCTTACGGTTCTGGCGCAGTGATGGCTGTACCAGCCCATGACGAACGTGATCTTGAATTTGCGAACAAGTTCAACTTGCCAATTAAGCAAGTGATTGATGCCAAAGGCGCTGACGATGCAGACTACTCTGCAACTGAGTGGCAAGAATGGTACGGTTCTAAAGAAGGTAAACTTGTTAACTCTGGCGAGTTTGACGGTTTAGAATTCCAAGCTGCGTTTGACGCATTCCTTGCGAAATTAGAACCACAAGGTTTAGCAAACTCTAAAGTTCAATTCCGTTTACGTGACTGGGGTGTTTCTCGTCAACGTTACTGGGGTTGTCCAATTCCAATGATTAACTGTGATACTTGTGGTCAAGTCACAGTTCCAGAAGACCAACTTCCGGTTGTATTACCAACTGATGTTGTTCCAGATGGTTCAGGTAACCCGCTTAATAAAATGCCTGAATTCTATGAAACAAAATGTCCTTGCTGTGGTGGCGATGCTCGCCGTGAAACAGATACATTGGATACATTCGTAGAGTCATCTTGGTACTACGCACGCTATGCGTCTCCAGACTTCACTGGTGGTATGGTTAAACCTGAAGCAGCTCAAAACTGGCTTCCTGTAAACCAATATATTGGTGGTGTTGAACACGCGATTCTTCACTTACTTTATGCACGTTTCTTCCACAAATTAATGCGAGATGAAGGCGTTGTACAAGGTAATGAACCATTTACTAACTTGTTAACTCAAGGCATGGTGCTTGCAGATACATTCTATCGTGAAGCGGAAAATGGTAAGAAAACTTGGTTCAACCCTGCTGACATCGAATTAGAACGTGATGAGAAAGGTCGCATCATTTCTGCAAAATATTCAGGTGATGGTCAAGAAGTGATTATCGGCGGACAAGAAAAAATGTCTAAGTCGAAAAATAACGGTATTGACCCACAAGCAATTATCGATCAATACGGCGCAGATACAGCACGTGTATTTATGATGTTTGCTGCTCCACCAGATCAATCTTTAGAATGGTCTGATGCAGGTGTTGAAGGCGCAAACCGTTTCTTGAAACGTGTATGGCGTCTGGTAGCAAGCTTCCTTGAAAAAGGAAATGCTGCAACTGCAATCGATACGGCAAACTTGTCTAAAGACGCTCAAGATTTACGTCGTAAGACTCACGAAACGATTCAAAAAGTAAGTGATGATATTGAACGTCGTCATGCATTCAATACTGCAATTGCCGCGTTAATGGAATTATTAAACGCAAGCAATAAGTTTGAAGCAAAAGATGACAACGACGTTGCTGTAGAACGTGAAGCAATCACAACATTGTTAACGTTGCTTGCTCCATTTGCTCCGCATTTAAGCCAGACTTTATTGGCTCAGTTTGGTACGGACTTAACAGAAGCAACTTTCCCTGAAGTTGATGCTTCTGCGTTAACACGCAATACCCAAACGATTGTTGTACAAGTAAATGGTAAACTTCGCGGTAAACTTGAAGTTCCTGTTGATATTTCTAAAGATGAATTATTAGCTCAAGCTAAAGCGTTACCAGAAGTTCAACAGTTCTTAACAGGACCAACCAAAAAAGAAATTGTGGTTCCAAACAAATTGGTTAACCTCGTGGTTTAATTACAGGTATTAATGAGAGGATCAAGCATGCACTTAGCCCAACGTTTAGCCGCTGTTGTTTTAACCTTAGGCCTTAGTGCAGGCTTAGTCGGGTGTGGTTTCCATTTAAAAGGAACTAACCCGACTGCGACTCCACTTGTTTATAAAAAGTTGAGCCTTGAGTTACCGGCAAAAACCGATGACTTAGAAACACAATTAAAAGTGTACTTAACAGCAAATGGCGTTCAGCTCACCAATGACAACGACGCCTATGTTCTTCATGTTTTAGAGTACACGCCTCGTCGTCAACTTCTAAATGGTAAGCTTACAGAAGTTCTATTACGTCTGACTGTGACTTTCCAAATTGAAGACCGTCAAGGGAATAAAATTACCGAGCCACGTACTTTAACCGCAGCTCGTAGTTATCAATACGACTTGGCAACTGTCAACACTGAAAACCAGCAAGAAGGTTACTTGCAACGTATTGTGATTGATGACATTGCTCAGCAAATTACTCGTCAAATTTCAGCTAATCGCTTACCAAAAGCTCAACCATAAGATTTATCTATTCTTTAGTAATGAAACTTGACTACTTACAAGCCCTTAAACGCATTCCGGAAGCTCGGGGTGCGTGGATCCTGCATGGTCAGGAACCATTACTTGAACAAAATTTACTAGATACTTTCCGTAAAAGCTGGCAGCAACAAGACATTGAAAGACAGCGCTATGACATTAGTAGTGTGAGTGACTGGAAAAATGTCTTTAATGCTCTGAACAGCTTGTCTTTATTTTCACAGCAACTTGCTATTGAAGTTCACGGCAATATCAAGCCCGATGCAAATGGTTTAAAACAGCTTAAAAGTTATATTCAGCATAATGAAACCAACCTGCTGTTAATTGTTTTACCCAAACAAGATAGCAGTAGCTTAAAGTCTGCTTTTTTCCAAGTTGTTGAAGCAAACGGCGTTGTTGTTGCTCTTACTGCAAACTATCCGCAAGACCGCCAAAGAATTTTAGCTGCTGAAGCAGAAAAGCTCGAAATTCAACTCGACAATGATGCTTGGCAGTGGCTCATGCAACATCATGAGCACAATTTACTCGCTGCTAAAAATAGTTTGATGCGCGTACGAGATACTTTCCCAGACCAGAAACTGATTCAAATTGAACAGTTATATGCTTGTTTGCAAGATCAGTCTCGTTACACCACTTATGATTTAAGCGATGCTTTATTAGAAGGCAATCTTGCTCAGTCTATTAAGATTTTCCAATATTTAATTGGTTCGGGTGAACCAGAAAGTCTGATCTTATGGACATTAAGTAAAGAAATGCGTTTATTAATGCAGTTGTTTGAACAGCCACACAATGCATTGCAACTCGGTATTTGGAAAACCAAAGTTAGCTTATACCAACAAGCTTTAAGAAGACTCAATCCACAGCAATTTTTGGGATGGTCTGCTCTACTCTTGCAAATCGATGCGGCAATTAAAGGCATGTCTAATGAAAATGCCGAACATTTAATGCAACAAGCGATTGCCGAGTTGTGTGGGAAAACATTATTTATACAATAGAGCGGTCAAATCCTTTGTCTGCTTTGTTGAAATATCATAAAAATTCACGTTTTATCCTCAATTGACTCTTATACTAATTAAAATTTTAGACTTTTCGACCTCTCGCCATGCCAAAAATAAAGCCCATTAAACTCGTTATTATTGTCGTCTGTATAGCCGTTATTGCTGCATTAGCTTGGAAGTTTTTTAAACCTAAACAGCAGCAGCCTCAATATATTACAGCTGAGGTAACTCGCGGAGATATTGAGAATAATGTACTTGCAACCGGTACGCTTGATGCAACCAAGCTCATTAGTGTCGGTGCTCAGGTATCCGGTCAGGTTAAAAAGATGTATGTGCAGCTTGGTGATCAAGTGAAACAAGGTCAACTTATTGCACAAATTGACTCAACCACCCAAGAAAACAGTTTAAAAACATCTGATGCCAATATTAAAAACTTAGAGGCACAGCGCCTTCAACAAGTGGCATCTTTAAATGAAAAGCAACTCGAATATCGTCGTCAGCAACAAATGTATGCTCAAGATGCGACACCTCGTGCAGATTTAGAGTCAGCTGAAGCTGCTTATAAAACAGCCCAAGCACAAGTCAAAGCATTAGATGCACAAATCGAGTCTGCGAAAGTTACTCGTTCAACAGCACAAACAAATATTGGCTATACCCGTATTGTTGCGCCAACTGATGGTACCGTTGTTGCGATTGTGACTGAAGAAGGCCAAACCGTAAACGCGAACCAAAGTGCTCCAACGATCGTTAAGATTGCAAAACTGCAAAATATGACGATTAAAGCACAGGTAAGTGAAGCCGATATCATGCGAGTAGAAAAAGGTCAAAAAGTCTACTTCACTACTTTAGGCGATGACAGTAAGCGTTATGCGACATTACGTCAGATTGAGCCAGCACCAGATTCAATTTCTAGTGAGTCAAACAGTACTACAAGTTCAACCAGTAGCTCAGCTGTCTACTACAACGCTTTATTTGACGTTCCAAATACAGATGGCAAATTGCGTATTGATATGACTGCTCAAGTTTATATCGTATTAGATTCAGCAAAAAATGCCTTACTGGTTCCATCTTCTGCCTTAAGTAGCAAACAATTTTCTGGTCAGAAAAAACCTGGTCAGTCAGCAGATAAAGCGGCTTCAACTCCAAATGCCGAAAGAAAACATTCAGGTAATGGTGCCCGTTTAGAACGCTTAAACTTAACTCCTGAACAAAAACAACTTATTGAACAAGGTAAAGCAACCTTGAGCGTAGTTCGTGTTTTACAAGCAGATGGCACAACTAAACCAACACAAATTTTGGTAGGTATTAATAACCGTGTAAATGCACAAGTACTTGCCGGATTAAAACAAGGTGATCAAGTTGTAATTGCGGATAGTTCAGAAAACTCTGCTGCCTCTGCAAATAGTGGCAATAACCGTCGCCGTAATGGTCCAATGGGAATGTAAGCATGACAAAACAAGCTTTGCTTGAAGTCAGCAATCTGGTCCGGGAATTCCCTGCTGGCGAAAGCACGATTCAAATTTTAAAAGGCATTGACCTGACCATTTATGAAGGTGAACTGGTTGCGATTGTCGGCCAGTCCGGTTCTGGTAAATCAACGCTTATGAATATTTTGGGCTGTCTGGACCGACCAACAAGTGGTAGTTACAAGGTTAATGGTCAAGAAACTGGTAAGCTAGAACCTGACCAGTTGGCCCAATTACGCCGTGAATATTTTGGCTTTATTTTCCAGCGCTATCACTTACTTGGTGACTTGTCAGCCGAAGGTAACGTTGAAGTTCCAGCCGTTTATGCAGGTGTTACACCTTCAGATCGTAAACAGCGTGCAACTGCCTTACTTACCGAGTTAGGTTTAGGCACAAAAACACAAAACCGACCAAGCCAACTTTCAGGTGGTCAACAGCAACGTGTTTCAATTGCCCGTGCCTTAATGAATGGCGGTGATGTGATTTTAGCCGATGAGCCAACAGGTGCACTCGACTCACATAGTGGTATTGAGGTAATGCGAATTTTGCGTGAACTCAATGCGGCTGGTCACACCATTATTTTGGTCACGCACGATATGCAAGTTGCGAAAAATGCAACGCGTATTATCGAAATTAGTGACGGAGAAATTATTAGTGACCGTCCTAATGTTCCAGACCAATCTACAGAAGAAGTTAAATCTGACCCCGATGCTGCCCCTGCTCTACAAAATAAGCAGAAAAAAGGTAAAAGCATTTCAGCTTGGCGTTCAACTTTAGACCGCTTATCTGAGGCGTTCCAAATGGCGTTGCTGTCTATGAATGCCCACCGTATGCGTACCTTTTTAACCATGCTCGGGATTATTATTGGTATTGCATCTGTCGTAACGGTAGTCGCACTGGGTAATGGTTCACAAAAGCAGATTTTGGAAAATATTAGCGGCCTCGGTACTAACACAATTACGGTATTCCAAGGCCGTGGTTTTGGTGATAACTCCAAGACGGCCAATTTTAAAACATTGGTACCTGCCGATGCCGATGCATTAATGACGCAGCCTTATGTGAGTGCGGTCAGTCCAATGGTCAGCACATCCAAAACTATGCGTTATCAACAAAATGAAGCGAACGCGACCATTAATGGCGTAAGTAACGATTTTTTTGATGTAAAAGGTCTGGTTTTTAAAGATGGTCAAACTTTTGATCAACGTAGTGTACGTGATCGTTCACAAGATGTAGTGATTGACACGAATACACAAAAACAATTCTTTAGCGATGGTACTAACCCAATCGGGCAAGTGGTCTTACTAGGTAGTGTGCCGGCTCGTATTATCGGCATTGTTGAACCTCAGACCAGTAGTATGGGCTCAGATGATACGCTTAATGTGTATATGCCATATACCACGGTCATGAGCCGTATGTTAGGGCAAGCGCATGTCCGTAATATTGTTGTACGTATTAATGATAAATACTCGACCAGCGCTGCTGAAAACGCCATCGTTAACTTATTAACGCAGCGACATGGTGCCCAAGATATTTTCACTATGAATAGTGACAGTATCCGTCAAACCATTGAGAAAACAACCAGCACCATGACCCTTCTGGTCTCAGCAATTGCCGTCATTTCTCTGGTAGTTGGTGGTATTGGTGTAATGAACATTATGTTGGTTTCGGTAACTGAACGTACGCAAGAAATTGGTGTACGTATGGCTGTCGGTGCTCGACAAAGTGATATTTTGCAACAGTTCCTAATTGAAGCAATTTTAGTGTGTTTAATTGGTGGTGTTCTCGGCGTATTACTTTCGCTAGGGTTAGGACAACTTATTAACAAAGTAGCCGCAGGTAATTTTGCAGTGGCATATTCAACGACTTCGATTGTGGCAGCATTTGTTTGCTCAACACTGATTGGTGTCGTATTCGGTTTCTTGCCTGCCAAAAATGCCGCAAAACTTGACCCTGTTGCAGCACTATCACGAGAATAAGGAAAATTGCATGTCTTTTTCAATGACTAAACTTAGCGCAGCACTTCTCCTCAGCAGTTCTCTTGTGGGATGTGCAGCAATGGTTAAAACGCCTTACCAAGCACCGTCTGTACAGGTTCCGGGTAGTTTTCAGTACGATACGACTAAAACTAAAACAGCATCAGTTGAACAATACTCTGACCGTTGGTGGACACTGTTTGGAGATGCACAGCTCAACCAACTCGTAAACAACGTATTAGAGCGTAATAGCGATTTAGCTGTAGCGGGAATTACCTTAAAGCAAGCTCGCTTGAAAGCTGATTTAACGGCAAATCAACAAGGCTTACGTACCAGTTCAAATGTTTCTACAGGCCATACTTTCGACTTAAATTCAGGCGATGATAGTGCTAAAGGACTATCCTTAAGTGCAGGCGTAAGTTATGAACTTGATTTGTTTGGCAAGCTTGCTCGCCAAACCGAAGCGAGCAAATGGGAAGCTTTAGCGACTGAACAAGACTTACAGTCTACAGGTCAAAGTCTGATTGCCACTACAGCGAAACTCTACTGGCAACTGGGCTACTTAAATGAACGTTATGCAACTGCACAGCAGAGCTTAGCCACTTCACAAAAGCTTTATCAGTTAGTTCAAACTCAGTATAAAGCAGGTGCAGTTTCAGGCTTAGACCTTACGCAAGCCGAGCAGTCTGTTCAAAGCCAAAAAGCAAGTTTAAGCCAAATTGAACAACAGCTTGTTGAAACGCGTACAGCCATTGCAGTGTTATTGCATGAGCCAGTACAGCAACTCAACATCCAAGAACCACAGCGTTTACCACGTACAGCGCTTCCTGCTATTGGTGCAGGTTTACCGGCGGATATTTTGTCACGCCGCCCTGACTTGCAAGCAGCCGAGCTTCGTTTAAGAAAGGCTCTGGCAACCAAAGATGCGACCAAAGCAAGTTACTATCCGTCTATTAGCTTAACCAGTAGTTTAGGTTCAAGCAGCACATCGTTAACCGAGTTATTACGCAACCCAGCCCTCACGCTTGGGGCAAGTTTGAGTTTGCCATTTTTGCAATATAACGATATGAAAAAAGATATCGCGATTAGTAATCTTGATTATGAAAAAGCGATTATTCAATATCGCCAAACGCTTTATCAGGCTTTTGCTGATGTAGAAAATGCGTTATCAAGCCGTACAGAACTCGACAAACAAGTAGAACTGCAAGAGCGTAATCTTCAACTTGCAGAAAAAACCGAACGTTTAACCGAAGTACGTTACCGTTATGGCGCTGTTGCGTTAAAAACACTTCTCGATGCCCAGCAAACAACACGTACTGCGCGCTTGAGTCTTGTTGAAACCAAACAAAGCCAATACAACGCTTATGTCACCCTCATGCAGGCATTAGGTGGTTCACCTGTAAAAGAATTGCCACAATAACTTGCGCCCAGTAAAAAAGCCGTAGTCCTTCAACTACGGCTTTTTTTTATCTGAATAAATCTTAAGACTTATTCATCATCCATCATAGATTGGCTCATACCGACAGTATTGAAACCAGCATCTACATATAGAATTTCACCAGTAATACCTGAAGCCCAAGGTGAGCATAGGAATAACGCTGCGTTACCCACTTCTTCAATCGTTACGTTACGCTTTAACGGTGCAACTTTTTCGTTAGCATCTAACATTTTACGGAAAGATTTAATACCAGAAGCAGCTAAAGTACGGATTGGACCCGCAGAAATCGCGTTTACACGGATACCATCAACACCTAAGCTTGATGCTAAGTAACGAACACCAGCTTCTAAAGAAGCTTTTGCCATACCCATTACGTTATAGTTAGGCATAACGCGTTCAGAACCTTGGTAAGTCAAAGTTAATAAACAACCTTGGCGAGCTTGTAATAAAGGTTTTGCAGCACGTGCCATTGCAACAAAGCTGTATGCGCTAATGTCATGAGCAATTTTAAAACCGTCACGGTCAGTCACGTCAGTAAAGTCACCGTCAAGCGTGTGTGCAGGTGCAAAACCGATTGAATGTACAACACCATCTACGCCGTCCCAATGTTTTGCAAGTTCCGCAAATGCATTATCAATTTCAGCATCAACGGCAACATCACATGGAAACACAAGTTTAGAACCGAATTGCTCAGCAAACTCATCTACACGTTTTTTTAATTTTTCGTTTGGATAAGTAAATGCAAGCTCAGCACCTTCACGGTGTAATGCTTGTGCAATACCATAAGCAATTGATAATTTACTAGCAACGCCTGCAATCAAAAAGCGTTTACCTGCTAAAAGTCCTTGTGTCATGCCGATCTCACTCAAAACAATTTCCAGCATAATGCCAATATTCAACATTTTTCGAAATTGCATAATGCATCTTTTTTCAAAAATCGCACGAAAAAAAATCGCCCCTACGTAGGAGCGACTTTTTACCAACTCATTTTTAGTCGTCAGACAATAAGCCAAGTAAACGTAAGAACGAGATATACATCCAAACTAAAGTTGCAAGTAAGGCAATACCACACAACCATTCCATGAATTTTGGAGCACGGTATGCTGCATTGGTTTCGATCAAGTCAAAATCTAAAATCAGATTAAGTGAAGCAATGACTGCAACAAATGCAGCAAAACCAATACCCAACCAGTTGCTTTCAAAAATATAAGGAATGCTTGAACCAAACGCTAAACGCATCACCATCTGTACAATAAATACAATAAAGATTGCTAGAGATGCCGAAATTACAACTGATTTGAACTTTTCGGTTGCGCGTATAATTTGGAACTTATAGAGACCAAACAACACTAAAGTGGTAACGAAAGTTGCTAATAAGGCTTGAAGCGGAACGCCCGGATATTTCAACTGGAAAGTAAAAGAAATACCTCCAATAAATGCCCCTTCGAATAAAGCATAAGGAATTGCTAAAGTTGGCGCAGTCGTTGGTTTAAACGTTGTGATTAAAGCTAAAACCAAGCCACCAATTGCACCCACAATTGAAGCTGCGTAAGCAATACCAACATTTGCAGTAAAGGCTGCATAGAAAAATAAAGCGACACCCACTGCAGCAGCAATGATAGTCAACATCACAGATTTTTGAATCGCACCTTGCACGGTCATTGGTTGACTGTAGTCACTGACCGTTTCAACGCGAGTCAGTATCGGGTTATTACTTTGCATAAATGCTCTCTTTTTATAATAAATAAACTTAAAACATCATTTTAAGCAAAATGAATATGAAAGCCAAATTACCCCTTGGTATTATTGTAACGATGTCTTATAAGCAATAAAAAAGGAGGCTACTGCCCCCTTTCATATGACTTGAACAACGTAATCAATCTTTACCATCAGTGTTCATAATGAAGAAATATTCGCGGTAGTATTTCAACTCTGAAATTGAATCGCGAATGTCATCCATAGCTAAATGTGATGCATTCTTTTTCAGACCACTCATAATTTCAGGGCGCCAGCGTTTTGAGAGTTCTTTGATCGTAGACACATCGAGATTACGATAGTGGAAATACTGCTCTAGCTCAGGCATAAGACGATGCAAGAAACGGCGATCCTGACAAATCGAGTTACCACACATTGGTGAAACTTTTGGATTGACCCATTTTTTTAAGAATTCTAAAGTCTGTAACTCAGCGTCACGAGCTGTCAATTTACTACGGCGAACTCGCTCAATTAAACCTGACTGGCCATGCTGGCGAGTATTCCACTCATCCATTGCATTTAAAATACGATCAGGTTGATGAATAGCCAAAACTGGACCTTCGGCAAGTACATTTAAATGATCATCTGTAATAATTGTTGCGATTTCAATAATCTGGTCGTTGTCGGTATCCAAACCGGTCATTTCCAGATCAATCCAAATTAATCGTGTATTTAAAGTACTGCTCATGTATGTACGTTCTAAAATGCCGTAAAAACATCAATAGTAGCAAATTTCTTGCTTCTGCGCTGTAATTCCATACCAGCTTCGTGCTATTTTTGCGGTCTTCAAACAATGGTTTTTTTGGGATATGAATGGCTCTAATTCGTAAGCGTCGTTTAACTGAGCAACAGCAACGTCGTATTGAAAAACAGCATAAAACTCGCCAAGAAGAAGTCGATACTTCACAAGATCTAGATGGGCTGGTTGTGCAGCACTATGGCCGTCAACTTGAAGTACAGGCACTTTCTGTACCCGAGCATCACCCAGAAAAACCTCAAGTTGCCGAAGGCGAACCAGAACCATTTTGGAAACCGATTGAACTAAAAAGTATTTGGCGTTGCCACACTCGTACAAATCTTGAATTACTAGTCACGGGTGACAGAGTGAAGTGGCAAGCAGACCCTAACACAGGCTTAGGGATTATTACTGCAATTCACCCTCGTACTTCATTACTTACTCGTCCAGATCGCTATCATAAAGTAAAGCCTGTAGCAGCCAATATTAGTTTAATCGTTATTGTTTTTGCTCCGCTTCCAGAACCGGCACCGACTTTAATTGATCGCTATTTAGTAGCATGTGCAGATGCAAATATTCCTGCTCTTCTAGTACTAAATAAATCGGATTTACTCACTAAAAATGATCCGATTCTCGACATGCTCAAAGAGTATGAAAATTTAGGTTATGAAGTCATGATTTGTCATTCTAAAGGTGATATTTCAGCATTATCTCAACGACTTGATGGTGAGACAGTAGCTTTTGTAGGCCAGTCAGGTGTTGGTAAAAGCTCACTTATTAATGTGCTCATTCCAGATGCCGAGCAGAAAACCAATATCATTTCTGAAAACTCGGCACTTGGACAACACACCACGACTTCTACGCGCTTAATCAACTTTGGTAAAAATGGCGCCTTAATTGATTCGCCGGGAATTCGCGAGTTTGGGCTTTGGCATCTCGATTTAGATAAAATTCGTATGGGTTTTCCTGAAATTGAAGCGCATTTAGGTTCATGTCAGTTCCGTAACTGCACGCATACTCATGAAAAGAACTGTGGCTTAAAACAGGCTGTTGAAGCAGGTGAAATTTTGCCGCGACGCTTAGATAGCTTCTTACGTTTAATCGACGAGATTCAAGAAGCGCAGCAAAAAAACTAATTTTCTACCCCTTTTGCCCTTGAAGTGGTGATTTTGATCACCATCTATATACGCTATACTCTAGGTCAATTTTGTTTTTAATTTTTTTAGGTGACTTGTGGAACGCTGGTTAGAGTTTATGGGGAATCACCCCATTTTGTTTGGTACACTCGGAGTCTTGATCGTATTGTTCTTCATTTTTGAAGGTCAACGTAACGGTCGTAAAATTTCTCCACAGTCGCTTGGTATTTTAGTGAAAGCGAAAAATGCTCTTTTGATTGACTTACGCGATAGCAAAGACTTCCGCGAAGGTCACATTAGTGGTAGCCGCAATATTCCTTATAGCCAAATTGCAAGTCATGCTGATGAATTAAAAGCAAGTGACCGTCCATTGGTATTTATTTGCAACCTAGGGCAAGTTGCTGGTAGCGCTTTACAGAAAGTTGCTCACCATGACAGCTATCGCCTTGATGGTGGTATTAGTAACTGGAAAGCTCAAGGCTTACCTCTCGTTAAAAGTAAACCAAAAGCTTAAGGAGAATTGTTATGGCAGCAAATGTCATTGTTTACTCAACTTCTGTATGCCCGTACTGCGTTCGCGCGAAACAATTACTTGAGCGTAAAGGTGTTGCTTACAAAGAAGTAAATCTTTCTGTTGAGGCACCAGAAGTACGTGCTGAATTAATGCAACGTACAAATCATCGTACTGTTCCACAAATTTTTATTAATGATCAGTTTATCGGTGGTTTTGACCAACTTTATGCTTTAGAGCGTGAAGGTAAACTCGACGAATTATTGGCTTAACATCGCATCCATATTAAGGAAAAAACAATGAGCGAAGAACAACAAGTTCAACCACAATTAGCTTTAGAGCGTATTTATACAAAAGATATTTCTTTTGAGGTTCCAGGGGCACAAGTTTTTACTAAACAATGGCAACCTGAACTTAACATCAATCTTTCTTCTGCTGCAGAAAAGATTGACCCAACTCACTTTGAAGTATCTTTAAAAGTTGTGGTTCAAGCCAATAACGACAATGAAACAGCATTCATCGTAGATGTAACTCAATCTGGTATTTTCTTAATCGATAATATCGAAGAAGACCGCTTACCTTACATTTTGGGTGCATACTGCCCGAACATTTTGTTCCCGTTCCTACGTGAAGCTGTAAACGACTTAGTTACTAAGGGTAGCTTCCCACAATTACTTCTTACTCCAATCAACTTTGATGCAGAGTTCGAAGCAAATATGGAACGTGCTCAAGCTGCTGCTGTTGAAGGTCAAGCTTAATTTTATAGCTTGCTCTCAACTCAAAAAACCGCGTAATTCGCGGTTTTTTTATACGTGCTATTTGGCACACTCTATCTTTCAAGTGAATGAAGCTGAATAGAAGGAAACTGAAACCCACGGCAAGACTGCTCGGAACGCCATGCGACCGTTAAAATCATGTTACCTGACATAAAGTTTTGATAAGCAAATGTTCCAATAAGTTCATGTGAACATAATCCGCCATGATTTATAGGGTGTGCTTGAGTATTTAAAGTATTTAAATCTAAACGTATACCAAGGCCTGATGCTTTTAAAACAGCTTCTTTAGCGGTCCAGACCTTAAACCAATACTCTCTATCTTGTTCTAGATTTTGCCATGTTGCATATTCATCAGGATGAAAGGCATGTTGTGCCAAACTATCTAAACGTACTTTGCGGTCGAGCTCTTCAACATCTATACCAATATCTTTAACTCGCTCACTTAGCGCTAAAGCATAATATTGCTGGCTATGTGAATGATTAAAATGCAGAACATGGTCCAATAAGTAAGGTTTGCCATACTCATGTTTAGCAAATAACAAATCTTCTGGATTTACATTTAGCTTTTGAGCTAATAAATTATTTTTAATGCACTGTATTTGCTGCTTTTTATAATTATTAAATGTACGAAAGTCAGGAAAGTCTTGCTGTTCTTGTTTTAAAAACTCATTGAGCTTTCCTATATAAACTTCAATTTTCCTATCAATCATCTTTTTAAATCCATCTAATTAAGGATTAAAGCTAATATAAAAATACCAATAACTTATTAAACCATATAATAAAAAGCCCAAAGAATACTTTGGGCTTTTTTACATTTATACAGATTAACGATTAAATTTCTTTTCCGCTTTTTTGAATTTCTGAATATAACGACGACGGCGAGCAGCTGTACGTTCATCAACTTGACTCTTACGACCTTCAAACGGGTTTTCAGAAGTTTTAAAGTCAATACGAACTGGCGTACCTTCAAGTTTATACACTTTACGGAACACGTTTTCTAAGTAACGACGGTAGTCCGCAGGTGTCTTATCAACCTTATTACCATGAATCACAATAGTCGGTGGGTTTTGTCCACCCATATGCGCATAACGCATTTTGATACGGCGACCACTAATCATTGGCGGTTGGTGAGCTTCTGTCGCATCACTCAAAATTTGAGTTAATTTTGCTGGTGAAACTTTTAAATTTGCAGACTCATAAGCACGGTGGATAGAAGGATATAACTCACCTACCCCTGTTCCATGTAAAGCAGAAATTAAGTGAATTTTTGCCCAAGGAATGAAGTCAAAACGACGTTCAACGTCAAGCTTACATTGTTTACGGTCGTACTCGCTCATGTTGTCCCATTTGTTAATGGCGATCACCATGGCACGACCAGCTTCAAGCGCATAGCCAATTAAATGTAAGTCTTGCTCAACAATACCTTCACGAGCATCGACCACAACAACCACAACGTGAGCATCTTTCATTGCCTGTAAAGTTTTCACAATTGAGAACTTCTCAATCATTTCATCAACTTTACCTTTACGACGTACACCCGCTGTATCAATTAAAGTGTATTTACGGCCTTCACGTTCAAAAGGAATGTAAATAGAATCACGAGTTGTACCCGGTTGGTCAAATGCCACTACACGGTCTTCACCAAGTAAGCGGTTTACCAACGTTGATTTACCCACGTTTGGACGACCAATAATAGCTAAACGTAAGCCAGTATCTTTATCATGCTCTTCTGGGTTTTCATCTTCAGGAACATCTTGAAGTACATCTTCAAGCATTTGTTGAACGCCACGACCATGACTCGCTGCAACTTGTAATGGTTCACCCATACCAAGTTTATAGAACTCAACTAAAGCGGCTTCAGCATGTACACCGTCTACCTTGTTCGCAACAAGATAAATTTTCTTGCCTAACGTACGAAGTTCACGAGCAATTTGTTCATCAGAAGCTAACAATCCGGCACGCGCATCAACCACAAATATAATAATATCTGCTTCATTGATGGCTGTTTTTGACTGCTCGGCCATGTAGTTATCGATACCGCCTTCACTTTCACCGATACCACCCGTATCAACAACAATGAAAGACTTATTTTGATAAGTCGCATCACCATATTTACGGTCACGAGTCAGACCCGCGAAGTCGGCTACAAGTGCATCACGACTCTTGGTAATCTGGTTAAATAACGTTGATTTTCCGACATTCGGACGACCAATGAGCGCAATAACGGGTTTCATACAATAACCTTAATTCAAGCCCAGCCATATCTCATGGCATGAGCATTAGAAACAGTACAGGAGATATATTTTAAGGTCAGATATGACCATAATAAAAGACGGGGCTTTGAACTGATTTAATTCAAACACCCCGATATTTTTTAACAGCGTAATTTGTTAAGCGGCTATTTTAGCACAAGCGAACAAAATTAACGATTCTGCCAAATACTTAAATCGCCTTTTCGGGTCGAAACGTAGAGTTGATTCTCAATAACACGTAAAGTATTAACCTCACCACTTGTTTTAGAACGACCTACCAATTTACCAGTTGCTGGGTCGATCAGGTGTAAAACACCATCCAAATCGCCAACAATAAGGTCCGTTCCCAACACAACAGGGTTACTTAAATGACGATTCAACAAGCTATCATTTTCCCAAAGCTTTTCGCCTGTAGATAAATCATAAGCAGTCAACTTGCCATCAGTTGATGAAACAAATACTTTATTGTCATAAACTTCTGGACGCTTGGTGCTACTTGAATCTTCACTCCAAACTACACGTTGAGAAGCCAAATCAGTCACTGTGACTTGACCTTGGAAGCTGGTTGTAACCATGAGTTGGCCTGCAACAACCGGATCACCATCAATATCAATTAGACGTTGAATATCAGAACGACCTTCACTTACCGCAACACGACGTTGGAAACGTGGGATACCACTAATCGTATCAATTGCATAAACATATGCATTTGCAGAAGCAATTAAAACAGTACGTGGGTCAAGACTTACCGGTGATGGTTGACCGCGTAAACTGAACTGAACGTTTGGCAATTTGTATGCCCAAACTTGTTGTCCTGATGACGCATCATGTGCAAATACGGTACCGTCGTTTGCAATCGTAATCACACGTCCAGATTGAACTAAAGAAGGACTTAATAATGCACCAGATAATTGTGCAGTCCATTTTTGTTCACCTGTCGCTTGATCTAAAGCAAATAATTGACCTTTGCTGTTACCTACAACAACAATACCTTCAGCAGCTTCAACACCAGAGCTTAAGCCCAATTTACTTACTTTTTTCTCCCAAAGACGTTGTTTGCCACGATACGCAGCAACTTCACCCTTAGGGTCAAGCGTAAAAACAACACCATCACTAGCGTCAAGTTGTAAACGTAATGGATCTGCCTTATTCGTAGAAGAAACACTGCGCGAAAACACCGGTACTAGAGCCTTTTTCGACTCAGTCAATTTCGGTAGTGGATTTGGTTTTGCTTCTTTTACTTTGTTGCTAGAACATCCCACCAGTACAGCTGATGCGATTGCAATTGCCAAAGGCAGTTTGAATTTCTGATTCATTAAGACTCTTCCACCTGTGTTTCCAAAATTGGGCGCTCAATCTGTGGATCTTCAACTAAAACGCCAACACTTTCGAGTTTAATTTGTAAAATTTGTCGCTCTTGTTTACGTTCCAGTAACGAATCCCATGCAGCTTGATACGCTTTTTTAGCAGAATCAATATCTTTCTTCGCAACAAAGATATCACCACGTAACTCTTCTACTGTTGCTTTAAATGCCGGATCGACATTACCAGACAGGGTTTTTAGAGCTTCATCATATTTGTTTTGCGCTAATTGTGCATCTGCTAAACGCAATTTTACAACCTGAATCAGTCCTTCATCTTTTACTTTTGAGTTTTCAACTTTTTTCAAAGCTTTTTCAGCAGCAGCATAATCTTGTTTTTCATATGCAAGCTTTGCTAATACAAATTGAGTTTGTATCGCCTGAACTGAATCAATATCGTCTTTTACAAGTTTATCTGCCGATGCTGTTATTGAAGCTAAAGCATTTGGATTATCGGCTGTTGCATTCGCTTCATCCATTAACTGCTGTACTTTTGCAGTTTCTGTCTGACTTGTTGCAAGGTTTCTTTTTTGCCAATATTCCCACCCGAAAAAGGCAATCAATGCAATGAGAATCCCGCTAATCATGGCAGAACCATATTTTTTGGCGAACGACTTTAAGCTGTCGAATTGTTCTTCATCACTTAAGCTCATGTGATTGTCCTTTTCCAGATGTTTCAGTTTATTTTGTAAATTTTTCAATTAAGAATGGTACGAGTTCAGCTAGTGCCACTTGTGTCTGCTCAGCTGTTGCCAACTCTTTGATAGCAAGCTGCTGTGCTTCCCATTCACGTTCACCCAAAATCATGGCGTAAACGGCCCCAGCCTGATCAGCCTTTTTCATCTGACTCTTAATGCTGCCTTGTGAACCAGTTTTAATGCGAATGTTACTATTTGCAGCTTCTAACTGATCACGTAATTGTTCTGCCAAAACTAATGCTTTAGCTTGATAAGCTGGCTCTGCTACCAAGAAAACTTCACAATCACGTACAATTTCAGCTTTTTCAACTTGCTCAAGTAGAAGCAATAAACGCTCCATACCCATTGCAAAACCAACTGCTGGTACAGACTGATCAGCCTTGCCTTTTAGTTGGCCAACCAAGCCGTCATAGCGCCCACCTGCACATACCGTACCCTGCGAACCTAAAGCTGTTGTTGTCCACTCAAAAACAGTTTTATTGTAATAATCTAAACCACGTACCAGTTTTTGATTAATTACAAATTTAACGCCCGCAGCAGTCAAATAATCTTGTAATTGCTGGAAGTGGTTTAGACTGTCTTCTTTTAAAAAGTCGTGTAATTTCGGCGCATTTTCCAAAATTTTCTGAGTCGATTCAATTTTAGAATCTAAAATACGTAATGGGTTTGTTGTTAAACGGCGCTGTGAATCTTCATCCAAAGCATCTTTATGTTCATTTAAGAAGGCAACCAAAGCATTACGATATTCTGTACGCTCATCGGTTTCACCTAAAGTATTCAGCTCAAGTTGAACCATATGATCAACGCCCATACGTTTCCACAAACGAGCTGTTAACAGAATCAATTCAGCATCAATATCAGGAGTTGCCACACCAAAAGTTTCTACACCAAACTGATGGAACTGACGATAACGGCCTTTTTGTGGTTTTTCATAACGGAACATAGGTCCCATATACCACACACGCGGCGTAGCACCACGCAACAAGTTATGTTCAACCAAAGCACGTACACAACCTGCTGTTCCTTCCGGACGCAAAGTTAATGATTCAGGTGGGTTTCCTTTATCGAAGAATGTATACATTTCTTTTTCAACGATATCGGTTGCATCACCAATAGCACGTTTAAACAGTCCCGTTTGTTCAACGATCGGCAAACGAATTTGTTGGTAACCATAAGCATCCATTAACGATGCTAAATGCTGCTCGAGACGTCTCCACGCTGCTGTTTGCGTTGGTAAAACGTCATTAAAACCTTTGATTGCGACAATTGAACTCATGATGAACTACGAATAATTTCTTTAGATTTAGCTTCTTCAAGCTCTTGAACACGTTGACGAACCATACTTTCGATTTCATCAACCAATTGATTGGTATCAATTAAATGGCTTTTCTCACCATTGCGATAAACCAGTGAACGAGGCGCAGCCCCAACAACCCCGATATCTGCTTCTTTTGCTTCACCTGGGCCATTTACCTTACAACCAATAACTGAAACATCCATTGGCGTACGTATATCTTCTAGGCGCTCTTCTAAGGCTTGCATCACCTGAATCACGTTAAATTCTTGGCGAGAACAACTTGGACAAGCAATAAAGTTAATACCGTTAGAACGTAGGCCAAGCGATTTCAAGATGTCAAAACCAATCTTGATTTCATCTTCTGGTTCAGCAGCAAGCGAAATACGCATGGTATCGCCAATACCTTCCATCAATAATCCACCAAGAGCAATCGCTGATTTCACAGTACCTGTACGGTAAATACCAGCTTCAGTCACACCAAGGTGCAATGGATTGTCGATTTGCTGAGAAAGCAAACGATAAGCATCCATGGTTAAAAACACATTTGATGCTTTTACGCTGACTTTAAACTCATGGAAATCTAGACGGTCTAAAATATCGATATGACGTAAAGCTGACTCAAGCAGTGCCTGCCCTGTTGGCTCACCATATTTTTTCTGTAAATCTTTTTCTAGAGAACCCGCATTCACACCAATACGCATAGAAATACCGTGATGGCGTGCCGCAGCAACAACTTCACGAACTTTTTGATCTGAACCGATGTTACCCGGGTTAATACGCAAACAGTCTGCACCATAGTCTGCAACTGCCAAGGCAATTCTATGGTCAAAGTGAATATCAGCCACTAATGGAACTGAAACACGTTTGCGGATCGCACCAAAGGCTTCAGCTGCTTCCATAGAAGGAACTGAAACACGCATAATATCTGCACCTGCGTCAACACAACGCTCAATCTGAGCAACAGTTGCATCGACATCGCAAGTTTCGGTATTTGTCATACTTTGCACGCTAATAGGTGCATCGCCACCGACATAGACCGAACCAACACGGATTTTACGTGTTGGTCGACGTTTAATTGGGTTCTCTATCATTGTATCGCTCAACTCATGGTATTAGCGGGATAAACGGAATTCAGCTTTACCGTTTACCGTATATGGAGACAATGAAATCTGTTCTTGGTTTAGACTTAATGACACAGCTGTTGCATCATCAAGACGAATCTGGAATGGAGACTCACCATTTAAGGTTAAAGTCGATGCCTGACGACCCGTCGCTAAAACCTTGCCTGTTGCATCTACAATATGAACAGAAGT